>JAKLQT010000198.1 GCA_022013205.1 Candidatus Omnitrophota bacterium
CAAGGAAATTATTAATTATTTATTTTGTATTGTATTCGTTTTTTTTAATTTTCTCGCTTAGTTATATTTTTTCCGCCCCCGCTAATAACGCCTGGGAGCAAATTGCAGATCATGTAAAAAAAAATATAAATGAAAAAGAAATGATTTTATTTGCTCCGGCCCATTTGCTAGCCCCTTTTTGGTATTATTATAAATATGAAGATAAGCTTGCTTTAAAAGAAATAGGTGACGGAGACTGCGGACAATTTTACATGGCGGACGGAAAGTGGCAAATGGAGTTTAATGACAATGCAAATTTGATAAAAGGATTATGTTTTGAAGAAATTGATGAAATGCTCAGAAAGTTCAAGCCTTTTGCTGATAATCATAAGGGTGTTTGGTTGGTTATTTCTCCTTGGATTGGTAAACAAAACATGGAGAGAATAATTGATATGTTTCACCGATATTATACGGTAGAATGGAGCGGGAAATTTCCTTGGAATGCTGTGTGTGGGTATCATCTTATACGTAGGGAATAAATGCCTTTTTGACTTGCCTGCAAATATTCAAATATTAAATTTTAATATCAAATTTCTAGCTTGTCGTAGCTGATAAGAAGAATCTTTCTCGGATAGATATTTAGTCATGATCTTTATTTAGGCGATAGAGATCAGTTTTTAATAATCCAAGTATGAATAGGCCCTGTAATATACCAACGAAGTTTTTAACCATTAATTGCGGTTTAAGAGACCTGAAGAATATTTCAATTTGCCACTATCGATGAGAAATTTATACTAACGATATTTTGTATAATCCCGATTAAAGATAACAACACCATTGCGTTCTAAGGAGGTTGACACAACAGATTTTGACTTATGAATAGCTTCTTTTGTAATGACGGCAAAATTAGGCAAATATCCGGTATGATTTAATCTAACATGGAGTTTTACAGCTCCTTTAGTTGTCGAAATTTAGCCCAATTATAAAGAGATAAGCATAGATCCATGGTAGTTGTATCTAACTTCAATTTCACGCAAGCCATCATCACCGGCTAATTGCCCAAAAAGCGTGGATACAAAATGATTCCATGAACTAAAGCCTCCGGCATGATATTCGCTTTTGGTCTAAGATACTAGATCTTGAAATTCATAACTCGAAAACATTTTTAACTTTTGTCCTAACACTATGCTATAATGATTTAAAGCTTAACTCCTTATGCTTTATTTGGTTATGATCGGCCTTTTAACATATTATAAGGTTATTCCCAATTTGGATAAGTATAATATTTTCTTGATAATTAGCAATTTAGTAATCAAGTGAAATTTTTTACAGTTTTAAAAATTTAGTTTACTATCTAAGGTAAAGATAATTTAAAATGGCTGGAGTAAACTCTAAGGATAAAAACTTATGGGTGAGATGATAATTTTTGTTTTCGTAATGGTTTTTTTTATTCCATTCGCTTTAAAGAAAAAGAAGCGTTGGAAATTGGCTGCGCCTTTTTTTTTGCTGGCTTGCTTGATAATTTTTCATATTGGTTTTTTTGACCGATATAGTTTTCTTGACTCTGATTTAATTTTTCATAAGGCACTTGTTGATACTGTAATTGATGCAAGCTCTTTTCAGCAGGATGCTGCAATCCAGTATTATCTTAAGACATATCCCCGAGGATATCATATTATTTTGGCGTTATTGTGTACTTTAAAATTAAGCGTAGCTCAAATTTCAAAATTCCTCGGGATAATTCTTTCTTTAATTACACCGTTTTTATTTTATTTTTTAGCTAGAGAAATTTATCAGAATATGGAAATAGCTTTTTTTAGCGGGCTTTTTTGCGGCGCAGCGTCTATTGGACATACTGTTTATTCTGGACTCCCCAGAAGTATTGGCCTAGTGCTTTTTTTGGCAGCTTTACTTTGTTTGCTTAGAATAAGAAGCTCTCAACTGAAAATAAGCTATATTGTCGTTTTAAATGTGATTATGGTGTTGCTCTTATTCATTCACCCATATACTTTTATTGTTTTATGCTTAGTATCAGGTGCTTTTTTTTTAACAATGATTTTGCAAAAAAAGGCAAAGACAGGCAGCTTATGTAATGGTTATTTTCTTGTTTTTCTATCGCTTCTTTTTTATGCTGTAATATGCTGGATATTCAAACAAAAAAACTTTATTAGGCTAACTTCCTGGGATTTTCTGTATGAACATCGGGAATTGTATTTTGATCGAGTTCCTTATGCTTTCATGAATTTTTTTAAACTTATGCGGGATGTTGGAATTTTACCATTATTAATGTTTATTTGTGCGTTTTTTAATTTTCTTTATAAGGTTGAACACAGAAGCAAATATCCGAATTTGCGGTTTATATTTTTTGCCGTACTTTTTTTAGTTTTTTCAACAGTTGCCATTATGAAGATTAACGGGCTATTTTTTTTAAAGGCTCATCGCTTTGCCCCATTTATTTCATTATTAATGTATTTATCCGGCATTTGGGTTTTAAAAGATGTTTGGAGTAAAATTTATCATATTAAAGTAATAGTGCCTTTGTATTGTCTTATCTTATTGGCTCCCAGTGCGATAGATCTTAAAAATCATATTCAGGCGCCGAAATTTCCTTATGTTCTGGATAGGATCTGCGTAGGAATTAGTGAGCCGGGAAAAAGCCGGGTGACTTTTAATGAAATACTAAAGTTAACTGATTTTATTGCTAAAAATATTCCTGGCAATGAAATAATCGCGTGTTCTTTAGAGCTGGGAGATGTCCTAAGAATGTATTCGGGAAGGCCTGTTACTGCTTCATGGCAAATAGGGGGCATGATGACAACTTTCAAGGGTGCACTTTCCATTTATAAGGAGCAGATGGTTAATTCAGAAATGCTCTATGGTTACCCTGAGCAGCTGTATAAACGCTGTGGTGTAAGATTTTTTCTGTTTGAAAAAAATAAATTGACCAATGTGTCTGAAATATTGACTGAATTTCATGTGCTTTGGAAAAGTAAAAATTTATATTTTTGTGAAAAGCGAGGATAATGCTTTTAGACTATTTTAAGCTGCGTATAAGGCTTGTGCGGTTACTGTGGGAGTGAAAACATAAAGTTCGGGTTTGCCTGTACTTTAACAAAACACAATATTAATGACCTTGATTTTATGCTGGAGATTGCCGATAAGTATGAGACGATAGTTGCTTTTCCGCAAAATATAGCGCGGATTACTGTCAAAAATAATGATCTTTAGGTTATTTATTTAGGATGAAATATGAAAAAAATAAAAGCGGTTTTTGTTAAATACATGTCATTGTTTATAGCCGGATTCTCAATAAGAAAAATTACCAACTTTTGCAAGGTTATGTTGTCCTATTTTTTAAGAAAAACTAAAGTTTCCGGATTGCCTTTTTTGCTGCAGATAGAACCGACTAATAGATGTGATCTGCGCTGCAGCTTGTGTCTTACGGGCGCAGGAAAACTGAAAAGGTCAAGAGGGGATATGAGTTTTAAACAATTCAAAAACATCGTAAGTCAGCTTCAAGCTGGTTTGATTTACATTGTTTTGTACAATTTGGGTGAGCCTTTGTTAAATCCCGATATCTATCAGATGATTAAATACGCAAAGAAGAAGAGAATATTTACCAGATTAAGCACTAATGCTAATTTCAGCGATAGGGCGCATATAAAGAGCATATTAACTTCTGGCCTTGATGAACTGGTGATTTCTCTTGATTGCGCTTCTGAAGAGACCTACCGTGCATATAAAAAAAGTACTGATTTTTGTCGAGTGCTGGACAATGTAAGTTTATTAATTAAAGAACGAGGACAAAGGCTAAAACCGTTTATAAATCTGCAATTTCTTTTAATGGGTTCAACGGAACAAGAAATAGATGAGTTTAAGAAGTTAATCAAGGATCTTGGGGTGGATAAAGGATTAATAAAAAAGGTGCGGGTTGATTATTTTGCGGAAAAACCGGAGTATGGACTTTTGCCTGAAAATAAGAAGTTTCATAGAGATATTTACAGGGGAAAAGGGAAAAAGAATCCCTGCGTTCGTCCCTGGATATCTACCTTGGTGCTTTGGGATGGTGTTGTTGTGCCGTGTTGTTTTGACATGGAAGGTGATTTTATCCTGGGCAATGTTAAGGGTGGAAAAATCACCCGGATTTGGAATGATAAGGAGTATATGAATTTACGCCATAAAATTGCCAGTAAATCGAATTCCGCTGAGTTATGCCGGCAATGCAGCCTAAAGAATTTCAGCAGTAATTTCATTAAATAAATCATTTTAGCCCCGCATATATATAGGATAAAAAAGTGAAAATTCTTTACTTCTTTAACGGCTTGTAATATCATAAGTTTTCTAACTTACTAATTATTAATTGGTTATCAAAATTACAACTATACAAAGGGACTTATTTGGTAATGAAAATACTAGTTGCTAACCTGCCTAGTTTTAAAGGCAAAAAGTTTATTAAAGAAGGCCGCTGCAGCCAGTCTAAAAAAATCTGGAATACTATCTGGCCGCCGTATTCCTTGGTATCTATTGCTGCAGTATTAGAAAAATTAAGCCATGAGGTAAAGATTTTTGATTATCCGGCAATGAAATCAAGAGAAGCGGACTTTTTTTCTTTTATCAGGGGTTTTTCTCCTGAAGTAGTGATTGCAAGTTGTACAACTCCAACAGTGTATGATGATTTGGAAGCTTGTTTAAAAATAAAACAGATTTTACCCGGAACTAAAATAATTATCTTTGGTATCCATGGCTCTATTTTTTCACAGGCATTGCTTAAACAGCATGCGTTTATAGATTTTATTATACGGGGAGAGCCTGAGTATACAATAAGGGAATTGATCGAGGCTTTATCTGGTAACCAGAAAGTTAAATTTGAGAATATTAAAGGGATTAGTTTTCGTTTTCAGGGAGAAATTATTAAAAACCAGGATCGTGAGCTTATAACAAATCTGGATGATTTGCCAATTCCGGCATGGCATCTCGTAGATGTAAAAAGATATAAACTCCCGATATTGGGTAAGCCTTATTTAATGATTGTTCCCGGCCGTGGTTGCGTGGATAAATGCTTATTTTGTTATGCGCATGCTTATTATGGGCAGAAAAATAGAAGACACTCTGTTAGAAGAGTAATTAATGAGATAGTGTTTAATAAAAAAGAATTTAAAATTGATCACTTTTTCTTCTGGACGGAAAATTGCACCCAGGATAGAAAGTTTTTAATGGATCTCTTAGACCAGATGATAGAGCTAAACCTTAATGTGAAATGGGCATGTAATAGCAGGGTTGATACTATTGATTTTGAGCTTTTGCATAAGATGAAGATAGCCGGATGTCTGATTGTAGCTTTTGGAGTTGAATCAGGAGAGCAGCGAATATTAGATATTTCTAAAAAAAATATAAACCTAAAACAAATAGAAAATGCCTTTTATTTAACACATAAAGCAGGAATTCAATCTATTGCTAACTGCATGTTCGGGCTGCCGGGTGAAACGATAAAATCCATGAAAAAGACAATGAAATTTTTAAAAAAGATAAATCCTACCTATGCCCAATTTTATATGGCAGTTCCAAGGCCGGGCTCTGAATTTTATGAATTAGCTCAGAAAGAAGGATGGATACAGACAAATGATTGGGGAAAGTTTCATCAAGGAGATTATGTTTTAAATATTAATGGCCTAAGCAGAGATGATATTGTTAATTTCAGGAAGAGAGCTGGTATATTGTTTTATCTCGATTTTAAAAGGCTTGCTGGTATTTTGATCAATCTTTTTAAGGCTTTTTTCAGGGGTAGGCAAAAGGCATAAAAATCTATGGGAATATTAGTAATTTTTATTCTAATAATGATGTTTTTTTTACCCTCTGCTTTAAAAAAAATGGTTCACTGGAAACTAATCGTACCGTTTTTTTTTATTAGCTGTTTGGCGATTTCTAATATTGGAGTTTTTGATCAATATAGTTTTGTTGATCCTGATCTTTATTTCCATAAATCACTCGTGGATAAATTATTGGATAAACAGCTTTTTATAAATGACGAGGCAATAAAGTTTTATTCCGAAATCTACCCTAAAGGGTATCAGTATCTTTTGTGTTTCTTGAGCAATTTTAATTTAAGTATTCCTCAAATTTCAAAGCTGCTGGGAATCATTCTTTCTTCCATCATTCCGTTTTTATTTTATTTTTTGGGAAAAGAAATATATCAGGATCGCAAGCTTGCTTTTTTTAGCGGACTTTTTTGCGTTGTGGTGCCTATTTGGGAATTTATTTATGCCGGCTTGCCCAGGAGTATTGCCTTTGTTCTTTTTATATGCCTTTTGATATATTTATTTAAGTATTTAAATTCCCAAGGGAAGATTAGTTTTATAATATTATTAAATATTATTATGGCATTAATATTGTTTGTACATCCCTATACTTTTATTATTGCGTGGTTTATTTCAATTATATTTTTTTCTTTGGTTGTTTTCGGCAAAAGGGGAAAAAATAGAAAAGTACACATCAGTGCTTTGCTCATTTTTGGTTTGTATCTGGTGTTGTTTTTTATATTTAAACAAAAAGGTACGCTTACACTAAGCACTTGGGACTTTTTTCATAGCCATAATGATATATATTGGGAGAGAGTGCCTTATGCTTTTGTAAATTTTTTTAATCTAGTCAAGGAAATCGGGGTTTTACCGATTCTGATGTTTATTCTGATGCTTATTAAATATTATATTCGACCTGAAAAAATGGTTAAATATCCCGGCCTGACTATTTTAATTTGTTGCACTTTTTTTTTAATGGCGCTTTTAGTTATTGTTGTTAATGTTAACGGGTTGTTTTTTTTAAGAGCTCATCGTTTTCCGCCTTTTATTTCATCATTGTTGTATTTGTCCAGCCTTTTAGTTTTAAAAGATTTATGGGCTAAGTTTTCAAGTAACAAAATATCAGCACCGCTTTTTTGTTTGATACTTTTAAGCCCTGGCATGGAACATTTAGCGAAAGAACTTCAATATCGGAAATTTCCTTATGATTTGAAGGTAGGGGTTGGGACACATAAGGAAACACAAAATACTCAGGTTACATTTAATGAAATCCTTAAATTAGCTGATTATGTGGACAAAAATATTCCTAAAAATGAAATAATTGCGTGTACTTTTGATAAGGGGGATATTCTTAGAATGCTTTCGCGAAGGGCAGTTACGGCTTCCTGGAGAATCGGGGGAATGATCACAGTTTATAAAGAACCGCTTTATATTTTTAAAGAGCAGAAAACTAATTCTAAAATGCTATATGATAATCCGGCCTATCTATACGATAAATATGGAGCAAGATTTTTTTTATTTGAAAAAGACAGGAGGACTGATATGGCGGTACTAGGGCCTGAATTCCATTTAATTTGGGAAAGTGAAAATTTGTATTTTTATGAAATCAGGAGTTTGTAACAAATAATAATTTTTTATGGCAGAAGAAAAAAAACGAATAGCGATTATGCAGCCCGGTTATTTACCGTGGCTTGGCTTTTTTGAGTTAATGTATAACTGTGACCTGTTTGTTTTTTTAGATGATGTGCAATACACAAAAAGGGATTGGCGAAATAGAAATAGGATTCGAACACATAATGGGTGGCAGTGGCTAACGGTACCTGCATTTAACAGAAATAAACGAGAACAATTGTTAAAAAATGTGCAAATTAATAACCAAATTAATTGGCAAAAACAGCATTTTAATGCCTTAAGGATTAATTATAGAAAAAGTAAGTTTTTTGACTCCTTTTCCCTTGAATTAGAAAGTATCTATTTTAAAAGCTGGGATAATCTTTTAGAATTAAATATTGAGTTAATTTTATACTTAGCTAAAATGTTTTCAATTGAAACTCCGTATATATTTTCTTCTAGTTTGAATATTAAAAACACAAAATCTGAACGTATTTTAGAGATATGTAAGCTGCTTAATGCTAATGAGTTATATGATAGTAAAGCAGCATCAAACTTTCTGGATTTATCTTTATTTGAAAAGGAAAAGATAACGGTAAAGTTTCAGGATTATCGCCATCCTGTGTATGAGCAGGTATATAAACCGTTTATTGCTTATTTGTCGGCAATTGATTTGCTATTTAATTGTGGGGCAGAATCTTTGAAGATTATTCTGGGAGAGTAAGGTGTTGAGAGTTAATAAAGGGGTTCGATTTTACTTGAGAAAGCGAACAAAATGAACAAAGAACGATGCTAAAATCAAGAATATTAAAGCTATTTTTTGGTGAAACGGCGCTAGTTTATAAAAAGAAAATGATTAATGGCCTGAAATTTGGTGCCGTGAGCCTTTTTTTAACTTTATTAACTAATGGCATAGTCTTTGCCACAAACATTGATGAGTGTTTTAGGCTTTGCTCTCCCAAAGTTGGACAATTCGCAGAGTACCAAGTAATTTATCATATCAATCATGGGAAAGAAAATAGATACAGAATTGCAATTGTCGGAAAAGAAATAGTAAAAAATAAGGATTTCTTTTGGATTAAATTGGATATGTTTAAAAATAAAAACAGAAAGATTTCTTTTAAGGCCCTGGTGAGGCCTTTAAGTAGCGCGGTTTTTAAAGATAATCCAAAAAGTTATATCAGTGAAGGCCTATTGGTTTTGTTTAAAAGCGCGGAAAGGATTATTGTGATTTTAGAAAATGACCTAAGTTATGAATTGCGGCCTGAAGAATTATTTTTCCAACCAGATATTTTTAATAACACATTCTATATGCAAACGCCTGATGCAAAGAATAAGACTGATTATTCAAAATTAAAATTTTCAAAAAAAATTGAAAAACTTAATATTCCGGCAGGCACTTTTGATTGTTATTGGTTTGGGGTTGATACACAGATATGGGAGCCTTATGATGAAGAAGGCATTGACTTATGGAGATCGGCGGCTGTTCCTTTTTTAGGCATAGTCCAAATGGCATTTTCGAAGACTAAGAGTGTAGAAAAATGGGATTATAGTTATTCTAAACTAATGCTTGATAAAAACTGGTGGGAAAAGATATTCATCCATTTTTTTAAAGCGCGGGTGCCGCGTGATGAAAAATATCAAGACACCTTTGTTATGAGATTGACTGATTATGGAATAGAATGAAGTAACAATAAAATGTGATTGCTCATATGCATAATACAAAATTTTTTATTAAAAAAGAAAAGGCAAGAGAAAATTTGGCGGTATTTTTTTTAGTTATTGCTATATTAATTTTTACACTTCCTTTGATGTTTAATATTGATAAAGCATTTACTTTTTATCAGAAAAATTGCGCAAATAATTTTCAAGATCTTTATTTTAACGGTTTTTTTTACCGTAACACAATCCTGAATAATAACCAGCTCCCCCTATGGATGCCTTTTCGAGAAGGAGGAGCTTATGGGGTTGGTATTCCAGGTGAAATTTCTTTGAATCCGTTATCAATATGCATATTGATTTTCGGCGTTATTAAAGGATTTAATTTAAGCTGGTATATTCTGTATATTATTGGTGGGCTTTCGATGTACTATTTAACGCGATTTGTTTTGAAATTCAATTTACTTGGGGCCCTGTACTCTTCTGTTGTTTTTTCCATGAATGCGTTTTTCCCGCTTAAGCAGCTCGAAGGATTTATATATGCCAGGGAAACAATTTTATTGCCGCTTTTAATAGCGTTTTTTATAAAATCACAGCAAAAAAATAAATATATCTTTTTTACAGCCTTAATTCTGAGCTTGTTTTTCATACAAACAGGCTTATATTTTTGTGTCGTTATGCTATTACTTTTTTTTATTACCACTTTTGAATCTATTAAAGTAGGGAGAAATAATGAAGTTATATTAAAGAAAAGATATTTCATTGTTATTTCAATGAGTTTAATCTTAGCATTGCTTTTATCCCTGCAGAAGTTATTTCCTCTTTTGGAAACAATGCGAATTAATTTAGAGATAAGCGGGGCAATGTATAAAAGCACAGTTTTGAATACGCTTTCCTTAAGTGAATTTTTTGAGTATCTTACTATACCGAAAAATTTTGAATCAGATACTATGTATGTAGGATATCTGCCTGTTTTACTGTGTTTATTTTCTGGAATAATTTATTTTAAGAAAATGAGGAATTGGCTGTTTATGTTATTTATATTTATAATATTGTCTTTGGGGCCTAATCCTTTCTATGATTTGCATTATTTTTTGTCGTATTTGCCGGGATTTAGATCAATAATTGAATCAGCTAAATATTATGCTTTAGTTATTATTTTTTTAATTAGTCTAATAAGCGGTGCGTTTTTTTTATTGCTTACGAAAAAATCCTCTAAACTAATAAAGTTTTTATTTGTTGTTTTATTAGTTTTGACTTACGGTGACTTGTTATGGGCTAATAGCAGATATTTTAATTTTTTTAAAACTGAGATTATCCCTAAAGTTCAGCATAGTTCTTTTTTTCAGGTACAGTTAATTAATGTTAATAAAGATGATGTAGGTACTCAATCCGTAATTCCAACCGCTCTTTATCAAAAGGGTATTGGCAGTATTGATTATACCTATGTAGACAAAAAGCGCCTTTTGGATGGAGACGGTATCCCTGAAATTATTAAAAAAGAGATTCAGGTCACCCCTAAGTATTTTTTGTTGCCGCAGTATGCTTTTTTAATTCCGAAAACAGGATTCTTTTTTGTATCAAATGCTTATTATAATGGTGAAGCATTTTTTCTATCGGCGCAAAATAAAATGAAGTCGTTATCAATTACGCCTAATGTAATAAAGATACGAGTAGAAGTTGCTAAGCCGGATTACCTGATTATTAATCAAAATTATTCAAAATGGTGGAGATCGGATAATTTTGAGTTAAAGAATTATAAAGGTAGGATTGCTATATTTGTAAATAAACTGGGCAACAATGAAATATTAATTTATTTTATGCCGATTAACTTCTATGGGGGATTAGTAATTTCTATTTTTGTATTGATCATGTCTGTATGGATATTTTTCAAAAAAGATTTTAGTAGAAAAACATATTATTATGTTGAAGAAAAGAGATGTAAAAACGTTACTGCGTGTGGGCAATAAAATAGCGGCAGCCCGGCTGCGAAAAAGAATGCGCCTAATTACGGTTGAATTTGCCTTGACTTATCGGTGCAACCTGCAATGTGGTTATTGCGCACAGGTGCATGCTGAGGAATTCCGTCATATCAAGGCTCATGACCTTTCATTTGATCAGGTCAGGCAGGTGATGGATAATCTGGATTTTCTTGGGGTAGAAAGGGTTAATATTTCAGGGGGGGAACCTTTGCTGCGTGAAGATATTGATGATATTATTACGATTGCCGCAAAAAAAAAGTTTTTCCTCACCCTGGTTACTAATGGTATGTTTGTTTATAAGCACTTAAAGGCGTTAAAATTAGTTGACCTGCTTAGTATTAGTCTCGACGGGACAGAGCAGACTAATGATTATTTCCGGGGCAAAGGGAGTTTTGGCCTTACTTTTAAAGGGATTCATGCGGCGCATGAGGAAAACATTCCATTTGTCTTATCCGCGGTTGTTACGGCTAAGTTTACAAGAGAAGATATCAATTTTTTACTTGAACTCTGTGAACAACTGAATGTGCAGTGTGCTATTGTACCGATGATTTCATTTGGAATCTGTGCGGATCAAATTAAAGAAGTAAAGCAGTTTAAGAATGTTGTTGCAAATGCCTATGTTATAAAAGACATGTTTAGTTATCTTAGAGTGCATAGGTTACGCCGTTTTTTGATTGGCGGAGATTATTGGTGTAAGGCTGTGATTGATTATTATAGTAATAATAATAAAAAGCAAAAGCGCTGTATGGCAGGATGCTTATTTTTTAATATAAAGGCTAATGGCACGGTAACTGCGTGCAGTCTTAGTGCTGATTCACTTTTTGCCGCAAAAGCTTATGAGCATGATTTTCTCGACAGCTGCTCGGGCAAAATACCTTCTTTTAATTGTTTGCGTTGTTTATGCTTTTCGTATTATGTCCTTAACTGTATGGCAGATGGTGAGTTGAGAACATTATGGACAATGTTCAGAAGTTAAGTAATATTATAATTGCTTTTTTGATTTTGGCTATTGTTGTTTGGAAAAAGTCAAAAGCAAATCATAGGGGATCATAATGCTTATAACATTTATACATTCTGAATTACAGGCTCTAGGTATTGAGTATCTTTCGGCCATATTAAAAGCAAAAGGATATCGTACTGAATTTGTTGTTGATCCCTGTTTTCAGTTTCTAAATAAGCAGGGGGCAATACTTAAATTCATGATGAGATTACGTAAAAAGATTGTTCAAAGTGTTTTGGATAAAAACCCGGCGATGGTTGCTTTTTCGGTTAATGCCCGTAATGGACCATGGGCTCAAGAAATGGCGCGTGAGATTAAAAGCCTTTCTGATGTGCCGATTGTTTTCGGAGGGATTCAGCCCACATTGGTTCCGGAGGCTTTTTTAAGAGATGATGCTGTCGACTATGTTATTCGGGGAGAAGCAGATCTGATTTTTACCGAATTAATAAAGAGATTAGAGCAAAATCTACCGTTAGATAGTGTCGATGGCTTGGTTTATAAAAATAAAGGAAGAATGGTGTCTAATCCTTTGGGAGTACCTATTAGTGATCTCGACGCGCTTCCTTTTGCTGATAAGGATATTTTACCGAATTGGTTTAATAAAAAACTATATCGTATTATCACCAGTAGAGGATGTCCAGGCCAATGTACATATTGCTGTGCTCCCATAATTAATAAGCTTTACAGTGCTAATACTTCGTCTATTCGCCGGCGTTCATCTGGAAATGTTATCCGTGAACTTGAAGTTGCCCGGGAAAGGTTTAAAATAGAAAGGGTTTTTTTTGAGGACGATTTGTTCACCTTTGAATATGAATGGGTTGAACAATTTTCGCTTGAGTACAAACGGCGAATTAATCTTCCTTGTCTTGTTCATGCAACTTTAAATACGCTTACTGAACCTATGATCAGGTTGCTGGAGCGGATGCAGTGTGTTATTGTTGAAGTGGGAGTGCAGAGCCTGAATCCTGTTATTCGCAGCGATATTCTAAAACGCTATTACTCCAATGATCAAATACGTGAGGTTATTAAATTGCTGCGCCAACATGGGATTTGCTGCCTTTGTGATAACATTATAGGCCTGCCGAAGCAGAATGAAGGCGATCTGGTTAATATGGTAAAGTTTTATAATGAGCTTAGGCCGGGAAAAATTGAAATTCTTAAGCTGGAATATTATCCGGGAGCGCCGATTGTTAAGCAGGCAGGGCTTTGTGAAAAAAAGCAGATGGCTCTTTGCCAAGGCCGGCTTATTGTCGCTTCGCAGGATAACCGGCATTGTATAAAAATGATGCAGCTTATCGGCCTATCGTATATTATGCCCAGGATGCTTATCAGTTTTTTATTGAAATATAAATTATATCGATGGTTCTTGCCGATTTCTGATGTAAATCATTTTAATCAATTGATATATTATTGTTCGGCTGTGTTTCGTAAAGACAGGCGAAAAATATTAATTGGGCTGCGTTTGGATGTTGTTCATAAATTCCGCTACATTATGGAGAAGGTATTTAGAAACCAAAAGTGTAAACCTGATCTGCATAAAAAAAGGAGAACTCTCCTTCTAAGGGGATAGGCCCGGATTAAGTTACTTTTTAAAAAGCAGCCAGTATATTAAAACAAAATCGCTTGTTTATTTGAATATTAATACCATTTGTGATAACAGAAAAAGGGATTTTAAGATATGCAAAAATTGTATCTATAAACTTTTCTTTAAGACTGATGACGGACAACTGCGTTGTAGAGGAACCGGGGCAGATGTTAGCGATTGGCTTCTTAATGAGTTTAAAGTGCCGAATAAGTAGATAGAGATGTTTTTTAAGGGAAAAACAAGGGGATATAATTTGTTTTTAATAAATAATTCTGGTATTTATCTAAGGAAGGAATAAATAATAATGAGAAAAAAACTGCTGTTTGTGCGATGCCCCAAGTATATGTGGCCGTGGGTTAATGAATCAGATAACTTTCTTCTGCCTTTGGGGCTTCCTGCGCTTGCCGCGAGCTTACGGGTTAACATTAAGGACCTTGAGGTGAAAATAATTGATTGTGCTCCTCTTAAGATCGGATGGGAGAGGCTTGCGCAAATGGTCAAAGAAGAAAACCCTGATTTTATCGGAGCAGGAGAAGAGGCATTATACCATCACGAAGCAGTCAAACTTTTTCAAATTGCTAAAGGATATAACAAGCATGTAGTTACAATTGCCGGGGGCCATTATTTTTCCTGGATGGTTGAAAAAAGCCTCAGGGAGTATTCAGTGGATATCATCGTTCGTTTTGAAGGAGAAGAAACAATTGTCAGTCTTATGGATGCTTTGCTCAATAATCGGGATTTATCAACTGTCGAGGGGATAGCTTTTAAGCGCGGGGAACAGATTGTAAAGACTTCGCTGCGGCCCTATATTAAAAATCTCGACGATCTTCCTGTTCCGGCCTTTGATTTAATGCCGATGATGGATTACGCGAAAAAAGGTATTTTCTGGCCGGTTAGTGCGACGATTGAAGGTTCACGAGGGTGTATCGACACCTGCAGCTACTGCGCGTTGTGGACATATTGGGGAAACCAGAAAAAACATGATATCGAAAATGGAGAACTGGAGGTGACGCCGTTTTACAGGCAGAAGAGTGTGGCGCGTGTTATGGAAGAGGTGGACATCTTATGCCGCAAATATAAACGCCGCCTTTTACTATGGGCAGATCCTACTTTCAATGTAAATCCGAAATGGACTAATGAACTATGTGATGAGATTCTTAAGCGGGAGTATAAGGTTGAGCATTGGGTATTTCTACGTGCTGATTTTGCCTTGCGCGACGCGAAACTGGGAGTTTTAGATAAAATGGTCCGGGCAGGTTTTGTCCATCCCTTGTTTGGTGTTGAAAGAAGCTGCGCTCAGGAGTGGACACAGCTTAAAAAGCACAACTATAAAAAAGATAGTGTTCGGGAAGTATTTCATATCCTTCGCGATAAACATCCTGAAGTTTTCAGGCAAGCTACATTTGTGACCTCTTTTCCTTTTGATACAGAGAAATCAATGATGAATTTAGCAAAGTACGCGATAGATATTGATTGTGATTTTCCGGTATTTCATCCTATTACGCCAACCCCGGGAACCTATCTTTATGAAGATATGGTGAAAGAGAACTATCTGGAAGAAAAGGATCTTAAAGAGGCGTATTGGGAATATCCTCTGTTAAAAAATGACAATGGGCTTACACGGAAAAAAATGGCGGAAATTAATAGAAAAATTCAAATAATTTCTATTTTTTGTAATCCTAAGACACTATTAAAAGGAATTTTTTCGCCTTATGCTGGTAAACGTTTTAGATATCGTGAAGTTTTAAGAACACTTTTTTTAAAAGTTATGGCAATAATTTCGCTTATTTTTAAGGAGAAGGTATTAAGAAGGAAAAATAAGGGGCCGATACCGCGTTCACTTTTTTTTATTTTAGAGAAACCGGAATGGTATGATAGCTGAGGTACAAGGATGAATCCTGAAAAACTAACTGATGTAACTGTAATTAGAAAAACAAAAAGCCGATGTGTTGAATGTGGAAAGATTGTCGATGCAAGCGTTTTGCAAAGACAAGGTAAAATATTTCTGGAGAAAAAATGCCCGGTTCATGGGGATATGCGGGTGCTTCTTTCTGAATGTCCTCAATACTATAAAAAATTGGATTCATATTTTTTTTCAGTAACTCCGGATGAATTGAAACGCTGGGCAATGGAAATTGATATTACGTTTCGTTGTAATATGAAATGCCCAATTTGCGCGTGGGGCAATGATTTTAGACAGAAAATGTCTCAATTCCCTGAACCGACGATTGAAGAAATTGTTAATTTTTCAAAAAAAAATAAAATTAAAACCGTTCGTCTTTCCGGAGGTGAACCTACCTGCCGCGATGACCTGGTAGATATTGTTAGAGCTCTTAAGGCTATAAACAAAAGAGTGATAATTAATACAAATGGGGTTAAGCTTCATGATTATGATTATGTTTCGAATCTTTATGATGCCGGGGTCGATACAATTAATGTTACCTTTGATGGATTCAGCAGAGAAACAGAGGTGTTTTTAAGAGGGGATGATTATTTGCCTTATAAGCTAAAGGCCTTGGATAATCTAAAAACAATGCGAATACCTACAGGCCTGAATATCCGTATAATGAAAGGAATGAATGAGAATCAGATTAGTAAAATCATTGATTACGCGGTTGCGAATGACCATATAAAACTGTTAAGTTTCGGAACAGTTGGCTGGGTGGGTAACGCGCGTAATTGGCCCGATGATAAATATTTTATGCCGGACCAGTTAATTGATGCTATTACTCAGCAGACAGGCAATCAAATCAGGCGTGAAAGTTTTTATCTGTTTCAAAAATTGTTTATCGCGGTTGGTTCTTTTTTTAATCAGCGGTGGTGTTTTTATGATTCGGCATCTATTATGCTTTTAAAAGAAAAGGGAACGTACGAGACAGTTGATAAATATATTGATTTACGGAAAATTGAACGGTACCTGGATTCTTACGTGCGATTATATAAACGGAATATTTTCATGGCTAAACTTTATTTATTTTTTGCGGGTATTCTGAGCATAAGACATATAAGGTCAACCAGGTTGCTAAAAGAACTTATGGGTAAAGGCTTGAGTTTTTTTAAAAAAAACAATAGGTACCTCAAGACAAATTCTTTTATATACCTCAACGTTAGTACTACTTGTGATAATCATAAGATTGATTATAAGATAACCCGGAATTGTATATTTGGGATGGTGTTTAAAGGTAAAGACGGGATTCTAAGGTTTCGGGGTACAGGAGCAGACATGTGTGATGCCTTAAATAACGGGCCTCTTCCATTATAAAATTTAAAAATTAAAATTGGAATAGAAAAAAGAAAGCGGTGAAATGCAAGTAAGAGCACAGGAAGACTACAAAATTATCAGGGAAACCCAAAGCATTTGTACTCAATGTTATTCAACTATTAAGGCAAGTATCGTTGAAAGAAATGATCATGTGTTTTTGCGTAAGGAGTGCTCTGAACATGGTATTTTTGAAGTTCCTTTTGCTTTTAACTCTGAGTTCTATAGATTTTTTCAGGAAAAAAGTTTGCCGTTTATGTGCGGGATGCAGTCGCAGTCTGAAATAGAAATTGTTGTTACTTACCGGTGTAATATGCGCTGCCCAATCTGTTATTGGCAGAAACATAAAGATAAATATGAACAGGTTGAACCCTCTTTAGAAGAATTGGAGCAGTTCATCAGTAAGTATAGAAAAAAAACCTGGCGATTTACGCTTACAGGCGGGGAGCCGACTTTGAGAGATGATCTGCCGGAGATTATCTCTATGCTGAAGAAACACGGTAAAGGGATATCAATTAATAGCAACGGCTTGCGTTTAGCGGATTTTGCCTATGCTCAATCCCTTAAAAGAGCTGGAATTGATAGAGTGAATATGCAGCTTGACGGATTTGATGAGGAAATCGAACGCTATATGCGCGGGGATGATTACCGGGCTACTAAACAAAAAGCGCTTAATAATCTTAAGGAGCTTAATATCTGTACCGGAATAAACGCTGTAATTTCCCGTGATTACGGGAAAAATCAAATCAGCCAATTGATTGATTTTGCCCTAAAGCATGAATTTATAAAATCAATAACCTGGCTTAGCCTGGTTTATCCCGCGGGCAAAGAGAAATATAACCCGAAGAATTTTATTATGGCTAATGAGGTTCTTGATTTTATACAAGAGGAGACAAAGGGAAAAATCACAAAACACAATTTTTTGATTCTCCGTAAACTATATTTGCTTGCCGCGTATTGTTTTTCCCGGGGATGTTGCCGTTACAGTTATATGTATATGTTAATAAGGAAGCAGGGGCATTATGAAGGAATAGACAGGTATCTTGATTTAAAAAAAATAAACAAGTTTCTGGACATATGTCAGGGGGTTTTAATAAAGAATAAACTTTTAGGAAAAATATTTTTTCTAAGTGCTATGCCTGTTGTTCTACTTGTTTGTTTTCGCTCTGTTTCCTTGTTGAAAGAGTTCTTTTGTCGAGGGGTATCTTTTTACCTGCGCGGGAGTTCTTATCTTAAACCTATTAATTTTCTCGATTTCAGGGTGGTTACAATATGTGATATAAACAATTTTGACTCTGTCGGAAAACAGTGCTGTTTTGGGATTGCTTTGAAAGATGATAAAGGGTTATATCGAGATACGATTAGAAATGTTAATCTAAAAATATCTACTTCTTGAAACAGGTGATAAAAGTATAGGTAAAAAAATATGACAAATCAGATATTATCCGATAAAAAGGAAAGACAAATTTTGCGAAAAACAGAAGGTGTTTGTGAGCATTGCGGTAATAGGGTCGATGCGTTCATGGTCAAAATAGGCGAGGATATCTTTTTTGAAAAGCATTGCCCGGAACATGGTATATGCTGTGTACGTATAGCGTTCAGTAAATATTACGAGGGATTGGAAAAGTTTTATTTCTCAATTACTGAGAAAAAAGAATATTGTAGTGTGGAAATGGTGGAACTGGTAGTCAGCTTCTCTTGTAATATGAATTGCCCGGTATGTTATCTGGGTGATTTCACTAAGACGTTAAAGGATTATAACCCTACTCTCCAGGAGATAGAACGTTTTCTCAAAACAACACAGCATAGGGCCTTGGTGATTTCCGGAGCTGAAGCAACCTGCAGAGAAGACCTGTGTGATATTATTAAATTACTTAAGTCTTATGGCAAAACAGTAAGTTTGAATACAAACGGTATTAAACTCACGGATTTTGAATATGTCAGCCGGTTAAAAAATGCCGGCCTTGACCGTGTCAATATGCAGTTTACAGGATTTTCAAGTGAAGCCGAAATAACTTTACGCGGGAATGATTATATTGAAAAAAAACTTCAGGCACTTGAAAATCTAAGGAAGCTAAATGTTTCAACCGGACTTAATGTCCTGATTGCCGGGGGATTGAATGATAGTCAGATCGGCAGGATAATAGAATTCGCAGCTAAAAATAAAAATATTAAAATGGTCAATTTAAGCACAATGATATTTGTAGGCAACACAAAAGATTATCCGCGATCATACTATCTAATGCCTGATGATATTATTCAGTTTGTAGAAGATCAAACTAAACAAAGCATAAAACCTAATAACGTCTATATTTTTAAAAAACTGGAAATTGTAATTTCATCATTCCTGAATAAAAATACCTGTCTTTATCATCAGGGATATGTTTTAGTAAGAAAAGACGGAGGTATTCGTCCAATAGATTATTATGTTGATTTAGGAAAAATTGAGCCTTACTTAGATAAATATCAGAAGTTATATTTAAGAAACATTGTATTGGCAAAGCTGTATTTGCTCTCAGTGTCTTTGCTTATTGCAATCAGGCATGTAAAGATTTTTAAAGCAGCGGGTGAGTTGGTTAGGTATTTCGGCTCATATTTTTTTAACAGGGATTATTTTTTGAACCCAACGAGTTTGATGACCCTTGTATTTTCAGTTGAATGCGATTATTTACGTAAAGACTATACTATGTACGGGAAGAACTGTCCCTGCAAAGCTGTTTTTTTTGCCAAGTACTCGAATGGTAAGATAGTAACCGATAGCAGTGCGCATGAGGATACATACTGGTTTCTTTGGAGAAAAAAGAAAACTAAGACATGAAAAAACTTACCTGTGTTTATTGAAAAAGTGGGGTTTTAGATGATTGGCTGCTTTTTTGTGCAAAAAGATAACCATGGAAAAATTACGTATGCTTTATTATGTAGGGTAACTAAAAAGAATTAAAGGGGGCAAGGAAAAACAAAAATGAGAAACGGATTGCTTCTACATGTTCCTAAAAATCGTCATTATCTATATCCTTTTCGTACGGTAAGCTTTATCTCGTATATGCCTATAGGGCTGATATCAATAGCAGCATATGCGTCTGATAATGGATTTCCGACAAAGATTATTAATCTGGGACTAGAAAAAGTACTTGATAAAAACTATGACATTGCAGATGATATTAAAAATGAGCATACTCGGATTATAGGGATTTCATTGCATTGGCATCATAGCGCGTATGATGTGATCGAAACCGCGAAATATATTAAAAGCAGGTTTAATGATGTGTTTATTGTCCTGGGAGGATACACGGCTTCTTTCTTCTGGCAGGAAATAATGGAAGAATATAAATGTGTTGATGGTGTTATTAAAGGTGACGGTGAAGTGCCTTGGCTTGAACTGCTTCGTCAAGTCGAAAAAGATGGAGATTTAAGCGTAGTGCCTAATCTTGCCTGGCGCGGAAATGGTATGATAGGTTTAAACCAGTGTTCGTTTATTGTTAAGGAAAAATTTTTTAATTCGTGTGCGTATACCCGTTTTCATCTTGTTAAAAATTATCGCTATTTACCCGGAATTCTTTTTGTGTTTTTTGCCCAGAGGCAATCCTTAAACAAAATGATCCTGGAAAGAAGATTTAAAACACAATTTTTCCTGCCTGTTTCCAGGGGGTGTACATCAGATTGTGGTTTTTGCGGAGGTGCGTGTATTACGCAGAGAATGATTGCAAATCGAGACGGCTTTATTAAATTGTCTCCGCGAACCTTATTTTTGCATACTCAGAAAGCGGTGAGATTCGGGTATACGCATATCCATTTTTTGTTTTGTTCATATGTCAAAGAAGAATATATATTGGAGATATTGAACGAATTTAAGAAAAATAAGTTTAAGCCAAAGATGATTTTTGAGTTTCTCAAAGCGTTGCCCCATGATCGTTTCCTTAGTGAATTTGTAAAGGTTTTTGACCCTGAATCTCGAATATTGCTAGCGGTCCATACCTTTGATAAAAAATACCGTAGAAAATATTGAAAATCAGAGCTGAGTAATGAGAGGATTAAGCAGTTCATTTGTTCAGCAAAGGCATGTGGAGTTAACGCGGCTTTGTTTATGAGTGATGCTCTTGTAAACACTACTAAAAAAGAAAGAAAGATATCTTTGGCATTTGAAAGGCACTTAAAACGTTTCAATAAACGTATTAAATTTTTCAGGACAACACTCTTAAACGAAGTGGACCCGGGATCTCCTGTTTTTTTGAATCCTGAGCCGTATCGTGTCAGGTTATCGCGTAGACATTTTAAGGATTTTTACCTGGACCATAGCAGACAAAAATCAAGTTTTGGTTTTAAGAATAGTGAAAACACTGCTTCTTGTAAACAACAGATTTTTGTATATACAAGAGGGTTATATGCCTTGTTTTTTTATTGGTTAATTGTTTTTCCTTTTTTTGAACTTTTTCTTAAGTGTTACATATTAATTTGCAATAAAAGACATATCAAAAAAAACTATTTAGTGAAAAGGCGATCAGGCTCAAGGGGGATTAGCACCTATGAGTTCAAAAGGATAAACTGATGCGGGAAAGAATTGAAAATTCATCTTCTTTTATTGGAGTAAAAGAACGAAAAGCGCTAAATGCGGTTTTGAAGAGCAATTTTTTAGCTGAAGGGCCTCAAACGGAGAAGTTTGAGCGTGAATTTGCTGAGTATATCGGATGTCGTTTTGCGATCGCGGTAAGTTCAGGAACAACCGCTTTGCATTGTGCGTTGATAGCCTTGGGTGTAGGCGTTGGTGATGAGGTGCTAGCGCCTAACTATACCTGTCGTTCTATTCTCAACGCGGTTCAATATGCTAATGCTAAGCCAGTTCTTTGCGACGTTGATAAGAGGACTTTTAATATTTTACCCCAGGAAGCTTGTAAAAAGAAAACCTCAAGGACTAAAGCGGTTATCATCGCTCATATGTTTGGCTGTCCTGCTTCGGTTAAAGAATTTCGTAAAATTGGAGTTCCGATTATTGAAGATTGTGCTCAGAGCATAGGCGCTGAGTATAATGGAAAACTGGCGGGCAGTTTTGCCGATATGGCAATATTCTCTTTTGAAGGGACAAAGACAATTACTACCGGAGAAGGGGGGATGGTTACCACGAATTCTGCCCGGTTAAAGAAGCGTTTTGATGCTATAAAGGAGCCTTACGGAAAAGATTTTATGCCTAAATATACCTATCGAATGAGTGATCTTCAGGCAGCGGTCGGCTGTGTCCAAATAAAAAGGCTGCCGGAATTTATCCGAAGAAGAGAACAAATCGCCAGGCAATATATGAATGCTTTTGGTAATGATGAAAGAGTTCAGCTTCCATTTATCCCAAAAGGCGCGCGGCATACTTTTCATCGTTTTATTCTTACTCTAAAGGAGCCAAACTTAGACCAGTGTCTTAGAAAATGCCAAAAAAAAGGAGTTATGGTCAAAAGAGCGATTAAGCCGTATGTGCTTAATCAGTATCTGAATATTTCTGATAGAGCCTTCCCCAATACTCAATATATAATGAAGCATTGTGCTTCTGTACCGATTTATCCTGCGCTTAAAAACCAGGATGTTAAAAAGGTAATAGATGCCCTAAAGGGGGCATTATGAAAATGATTCAGGGTAAATACGGCTTTAGAGATCAGCGTGAACAGCAGTTTCCCCTGATGGTTTGCCTGGAAATAACAAATGTGTGCAATTTGCGCTGTATTCATTGTCCTTATTCAGAAATTTCAAAACGCGAGGGATATATCCCTGAATTTATGGAATGGCTTGAGGCGAAAAAGGTCATTGATGATATAGCTGTTTTCCCTGATACAATAGTGCGTTTTGTTTGTGACGGTGAGCCGATGATGCATCCTGATTTTATGCAAATTGCCGAATATGCTAAAAAAAGCGGGATTGAGTCAATAGGAGTTACAACAAACGGAATGTTCTTAAATGAGGATAAGGCAAAAAAACTAGTTAAATTAAACTGTGATATTATAGAGGTTAGTATCGATGCTCTTCATAAAAGTACTTATGAGAAGATCAGGCGAGGAGGCGATTTTGATCTGGTCATTAAAAACACATCAAAATTGATAGAACTGCGTGATATTTTGAATAAAAAGGTAAAAATCATAGTAAGCATCATCGATCAGCCTGATGTCAGCCATGAAATAGAGGAGTTTAAAAAGTACTGGCAGGGCAAAGCGGATAAGGTGCTAATTAGAAAGCTGACAAGCATCGGCGGCCTGGTGGACAACATAAGCGGGGAAAATAAAAAGACAAGTGCTGTATCGAGATGGCCGTGCCCTTTATTATGGAGAAGAATGTTCATTAATGTCGGCGGGCTTGCTGAATTTTGTGTTGATGACTGGCTTGATGAATCGGTTGTCGGCGATGCGCGCAAAGAGAGCCTGAGGGAGATCTGGAACTGCCAGGCGTATCAGCAATTGCGGCATGCGCATTTAAAAAAGGAATTCAGCCTTAATAAAAAATGTGAATTTTGCGTTGACTGGCCGGCAAGGACATGGGAATGTGATTATTTAAGCGCTTTGGAATCTTTGGGGATTAAAAAGTATGAATGATTTTTCTGATTGCCGGATAATATATGAGACAAAGGGATTATGCCCGGTTTGCTGCCAGTGGGTTGATGCTCAGGCAATTGAAAATTGCGGTAAGGTTTTTTTGCGGAAAACTTGCCCTGAACATGGCCAATCAGACCTGTTGATATGCGGCGATGCTTCATCTTTTCGGCAGTTAAGAGAGGCTTATCTTATAACCCATAATGAAATATTCCCCCAGTCACGTTATTTGCTGTATTTAACCCCTGTTTGTAATATGTCATGCCCGATATGTTTTTTGAGCCGGCAGAAAGATCAAAAGCAGGATATTACTCTTGAAGAGCTTAATAAAACTTTATCAACGCCAAAGAGGGAACTTATCCTGTTTGGGGCAGAACCTACCTGCCGTGAGGATCTGCCCCAAATAATTGAGTTTCTCAAAAGAAGACAATTTTCGGTTAGTTTATACACTAATGGGCTGAATTTGTCTGATTTAGAATATGCCAAAGTAATCAAAGCGGCAAATGTGGATAAGATTTATTTTCAATTTGACAGTTTTAATGATGAAGTATATGAGAAGCTGCGGCAGAAAAAGTTATTGGATATAAAAAATAAAGCATTAAACAATCTGAAATTATTAGATATTCCGGTAGTTTTGGACATTACTGTAGTAAATGATTTGAACGATCATGAAGTGGGCAAGATCTTTGATTTTGCCTGCAGGCAAAATCATATAAGCGCTCTGAATTTTATCGCTTATGTGCGCTCCGGAGGCGGTAGTGAGTTTCTAAATGATAATGTGTTAATGCCGGATGATATCATCAAGCGCATAGGGGATTACACGCAGGGCAGGATAAATCGTGATAAAATCAAGGTATATCAAAAGCTCCTATATATTTATATGTCGATATTAAAACGCCGTACGTGTTTTTATATCCAGTATTTCTGGGTGTATCGCAGGGATGAGGGCGAATATCTTACACTTGATGAGATTATTGATTTTGGAAAACTTGATAATGTGCTGGACGGATATCTCAGGCTTGCCCCTAAAACAGGGAAGATGTTTGCGATCGCATACCTGGTTTTTAAATCACCAGTCCTTTTATTTGCCCTTAAACAGAGACGGATATGTTTTGAAATGTTCAGGATGGCATTCGCGCACAGCTTTAATAAGGCAGAGTATGCGAAGAAAAGCAGTAAATTTCTGCAGCTTATTTTCACAACCGCATGCGATCCTTATAAGTCTGATATAAATATTGCTAAACGCTGCCATGTGGGAATGATCTACAAAAATGATCAGGGTGAGCTCAAAATAGATGATGAAAACGGGATGTACTTATTGCAAGAAGAGATAAACAGTAAAATAATGTCAGGTAAAATATAATATGCGTGTCGGATTTGTTTACTCAGAAATGGAAACCCTGGGCGTTGAACATCTCTCCAGCTATCTTAAAGAGCAGGGACATCAGACCACCTTATTCTTTGATCCTCAGTTATTTAATGATACGGTTTCCCGCAGTAATGCCTTTAGCCGGATATTTGGCTATCAGAAAAGGCTTATAAGGCAGATCATTGAATGGAAACCGGAGATTCTGGCATTTTCGGTATTAAGCACGAATTATTTATGGGCGAAAAATTTGGCCCAACAGATAAAATGTGTAATGGATATCCCTATTGTTTGGGGAGGTATTCACCCTACATTGTCGCCGGAATCCGTCATCGAGCTTGATTTTGTTGACTTTGTCGTTGTGGGCGAGGGGGAACAGGTATTACTTGAGCTGGTAGAAAACCTCGGTAGTGAAAAACGGCTGCAAACCACAGCTAATCTATGGTCAAAAAAAGACGAAATTATATTCCGCAATGCCGTAAGGCCGCTTATTGACGATCTGGATTCGCTGCCTTTTCCTGATAAAGGTATGTTTTACAGCACTATGCCTTATTTGAGCAGGCATTACACGATTGTAACAAGCCGCGGGTGCCCGCATATGTGTACTTTTTGCTGTAATCACACATTAAGCAATCTAAGCGGGGGAAAAGAAAAGTTTTTACGGCGCAGATCCGCGGAAAATGTTATCGCCGAGCTTAAGCAGGCTCAGGAGCGTTATAAAATTGAAGATGTATTCTTTGATGATAGTACGTTTACTTATGATAAAAATTGGCTGAAATTATTTTCACAATTATATAAAAAACATATTAATCTGCGCTGTTTTTGCTGGGTTTATCCCGCGGAGGTCGATGAAGAAACAGTGCGCTATTTAATTGATATGAATATCCAGGCAGTGGAAATGGGGGTAGAATCTTTAAACCCGCATGTTAGGAAAAAATGGCTGCGCAGGCCTCATTCTAATAAAAAGATCCAAAACGCGCTCGCTCTTTTTAAGAAAAACAGGATATTTGTTACTGTAGATAATATCGTGGGATTACCGGAAGAGACAATAAACGACTTGGAGCATATGGCAGATTTCTATAACCGCACGCGCCCGGAAAAAATCTACATTTTTGAATTAAGGCCTTTCCCTAATACAGATATGTTTACTTTATATTCTGAGTATAAGAAGAATTATAGCGCTGACAATAAGGAACTGCTGCCATTTACTCTGTCTTCAACAAGCAATAAGGCCTATAAGCAGATAACCGCGCTTGTTTGCCTGATCCATCTTCTTCCTGTAAAGGCGGTTAAAATGCTGCTTGCTAAAAAATGGTACCGCAAATTACCGGCAATAGACATGTATAATCTTTTAGAAATAGTGCCTTTTTTTATTAATTTTTTAAAGCCGGCAAAACATAAGAGATGGTTTCCTATAAGAGGTACGCGGCACAGATATTTCTTCTTCGGGAGTAAGATTGTCAGGGAGTTTCTTCTAAGTATTTCTTCAGATAAACTGTTAAAAAAAATAAGATCATTTTTTCTCTTGATTAAAGGCGAAAAAAAATATTCTGTTATCCAAAATAAACCATCAGGCAATGTCACGGGAGTTGATAAATGAAAGTGGCTTTTGTTAATAATTCAAATGAGAGCCTAGGCGTGGAATATCTCTCGGCATATTTGAAGCAGCATGGGCATTGCGCGCAGGTGTTTGTCGATCCTCAATTATTTAACGATGAAAATATTAGAGCTGAATTTTTGCATCGTTTTTTTGATTACAAAAAAAATCTTGCGCGGGATATTCTTGCATATTCCCCTGATATAATCGGATTTTCCGTAGTAAGCGATTTCTATCCTTGGGCATGCCTTCTGGCCGAGGAGATCAAAAGAAATTGCAATATCCCGGTTATTTTCGGAGGCATTCATCCGACCACAATGCCGCAGGAGGTTATTAATAACAGTTTCGTGGACATGATTTGTATAGGCGAAGGTGAACAGGCGCTTCTTGAGGTGGTTGAAAAATTACAGGCAGGGGGGTGGCCGGATGAGGTAGCTAATATATGGGTAAAAAGCTCCGGAAAGATCAAAAGAAATGGCATAAGGCCGCTGATAAAGAATCTTGATTCATTGCCTTTTCCTGATAAGATATTATTCAGTGAAGCTGGCCCTCATTATGATATCGGCTATTTTACGATGGCCAGCCGGGGTTGTCTTTACCGATGTTCATACTGTCATAATTCGTACCTGGGCAAGCTTTATAAAGAATATGATTACTATAGATACCGAAGCGTAGAAAACCTTATCAGTGAGCTGGAGGGCGGATTTTCGAAAAAAAAACACAGGATAATCCGGTTTTCTGACGATATATTTCCTTTTGAAAAACAATGGCTGAGTGAATTTTCTCTTAAATATCCTAAACGTATAGGAGCCCCGTTTATCTGCTATATACATCCTCAAACAACGGATGAAGAAACGATCAGTCTGCTTAAAAAAAGCGGCTGCTGCGAAGTTCAGATAGGAGTCCAGACCCTTTATGAACGAACTCAGAAAGCTGTTTTAAATCGCGATATAAAACAGGAAAGATGGGAGGATCTTATCAGCCAGATCAAAAAATGCGGCATGGCCATTACCGCGGAGAATATAATCGGTATCCCCGGACAAAGTGAAAATGAAGTAAAGGATATGGTTAGATTCTATACGCGTAACCGTGTTAACCGGGTGCATATATTCTGGCTGCGTTATTATCCTAAAACCGATATAAGTAATCGGTTTAAAGAGCATGATTCAGAGCATACGCAAAGGCCGTTTACAATGGGCGGAGATGTTTTTAAAAAGGAAATGGTAAAGTTAAGAATACTTTTTAGCCTGGCTCAACTTTTTCCAATGACTGTGATTGATTTTTTTCTCAAAAAAAGGGTTTATTACTTTATGCCTGTTTGGCCGTTGTTCCTTATAAATATATTTTCCAATATCACAAGCGGCACATATTCAGATAAGATTACGCGCAGGAGAGAAAAAACAAAATATTTGTATTATATCAGGAAAAGATTATGGCAGAAAAACTGAATAATTACGCGATTTCTCTTGTTGTTCCCGTGTTCAATGAACAGGAAATAATCGAGGAGACGGTGAAAATATATTTAAACGATCTAGCCGGAATATTTGATGAATATGAGCTGATTGTAGTTGATGACGCAAGTACTGACTATACAAGAGAGATGCTTTATGGATTAGAACGGTTGCATAAGGGAAAATTAAAAGTAATAATCAATGAGAAAAATCTGGGCAGCGGCCGCAGTCTGTTAAGAGGTATGCAATCGGCAAGATTCCCCTATGTTGCGACTAATTTCGCCGATCGCCCGTTTGATATAAAGGAATTAAGAAACGTCATGATGCTTTTTGAAAAGGACATTGATTTTGTTGCTGTCTGCCGGCATGACCGCTCGGCAAATACAATTTACCGAAAATTAACCTCACTTGCAAACTATTATCTTATTAAGTTATTATTTGGTACTAAGATTAATGATTTTCAATTTACGCAGGTTTATCGATTGAATATGCTGTATAATATAAAAGTTGATTCTATCGGTACATTTGTACCGCCTGAACTTATGATAAGGGCACTGGCCGGAGGCTGCCGCAACCTTGAATATAGAACGACTTTTTATGCCCGCGGCAAGGGAAAGGCAAAGTGCGGCCATCCCAGAGTGATTTGCAGGACTTTATTCGACATGTTCAGTTTTTGGTTCAAATTTCACCTGGGGGTAAAGAGCAAATATTCAAATGAAAAAAAGAAAAAAAACTGGTTGTGATGAAAGTGTATTCTAATGCAAAACCGGTAATTGCCGGAGGCAGGCCTGTGCGCAAAAAGCTTCTTGATTTTCACAGGCCGCAAACAGGACATGATGAACTTAAGGCGGTTGGCGCTGTATTAAAATCCGGCTGGCTGACCAAAGGTCCAAAGACAAAAGAGTTTGAAAAAAAAATTGCCGCCTTTGTAAAAGGAAAATATGCCATAGGGCTTAACTCCTGCAGCAGCGCGCTGGATCTTGCTTTAAAAGTACTTTCGATTGGAGAGGGCAGCGAGGTTATTACAACACCGCTGAGTTTTGCCGCAACAGCCAACGCGATTGTTCACTGCGGTGCCAGGCCGGTATTTGTTGATGTAGACCCTTTGACCTTAAACATTGATCCGGCAAAGATTGAAAAAGCCATAACCAGGAAAACTAAATGTATTCTGCCGGTACATCTATACGGCCAGCCTTGTGAGATGAATAGTATCCTGAGGCTTGCGCGCGGAAGAAATATTTTTGTTGTGGCAGACGCTGCGCATGCTTTGGAAACTGTATACCAAAACAAGAAAATGGGTGGGCTTTCTGATATCACTTGTTTCAGTTTTCACCCCGGCAAGAACATTACCTGTGCGGAAGGTGGTATGCTTGTAACAAACAAAAAAACTATAGCTCATAGAGCGCTGATCATGAGTTTTCACGGGATAGAAAAGGATGCATGGAAAAGGCATCATAAAGGTAAAATTGGGGATTTTACTTTGATTGAGGCCGGTTATAAATATAATATGAGTGATGTGCAGGCAGCGATTGGCCTTTGCCAGCTCAAAAAAATCAAATCTTTTTTGCGTAAACGCCGTGATTATAGCCGGTTGTATAATAAGGCGTTTTCAAAATTACCCCAGGTACGTGTAATAACAAAAAACTCTGCTGCTGGTAATGAGAATGGATACCATATGTTCGTGATAGAAGTAATAATAGAGAGTTTAAAAATTGACAGGGATGTTTTTCTAAAAGCGCTTATCGCTGAAAATATAACAGCTGGTATGCATTACCCCTGCCTGCATCTTCAGCCTTACTACAAAAATAACTTCGGTTACCGCAGGGGAATGCTGCCCCATGCCGAGTATGCCTCAGGCCGGCTGATCTCATTGCCTCTTTATCCGAAAATGACACGCTCAGATGTTGAATCTGTAATCAGTGCGGTATTTAAGATCGCCAATTTTTATAAAAGATAATAGGAGTGATCGGGTAATTATGGGTGCATCAATTGCGGTATTAATTACTACCACAGAAAAAAATAAAAAATATCTTGAGCGGCTGATGTCCTCTATCTGCTGTCAAAGTATCCGGGTTGAAAAGGTTATTATTGTTTATGACGGTAAATTAAGGCCGGACAAGAGGGTGTTTGAGCAATGCCCTTTGCCTGCAACCTGGATTGACAATAGTAAAGGGCAGGCGCTTACTTTTCTGCAGAACAAGGCAATCGAATCAAGCTCTGAGGATTTCATCCTGCTTTTAAATGATGATGTTTTGCTGGAAAATTCTTTTGTTGAAGAAATGATGCTTGCTTCAAAACGCGATGAATTAATCGCGATGGTTTGCCCTAAACTGCTGCGAATGGACAGGAAAACAATTGATACTGCCGGCCAGCTGCTTGGCAAAAATAGAAGGCCTATTGAGCGGGGATTCAATATGCCGGATGTTGGACAATACAATCAGGCAGATTTTGTTTTCGGTGCCTGCGGGGCGGCGGTATTATTAAGGAGAAAAATGCTGGATGATTGCGCTATAACCCGAGGTGAGTTTTTCGATAACGATTATAATATGTTTTATGAGGATTTAGACCTTTCCTGGCGTGCGGCTAACCGCGGCTGGAAGGCGTATTATAATCCTAAAGCCGTAGCTTATCATACGCGGGGGGCAACGGCCAAAGAAAAGAAGCCTGTTTTTGAATTTCTTCTGCCGTATAATTTTGTCTGGCTGAGTACAGCTTTAAAAAGTGACCTGATAAAGAACAGGCTGATGACGATAATTAAAAATGACCGGCCGGTAAGTTTTCTTGCTAATCTAATACATATTATTGCCTATGAATTGAAATTGTTTTTTTATTGTTTAATTTTTGACCCGATGGTAATCTTTCAGACGGTTAAAAACCTGCCGGTTATATTCCGGGCCTTTAAAAAGAGAAGGATCATAAAAAGAGCGAAATGAGTTACATAATAATAGTGCTTTTAGGTTTAAGGCCGTTCATTTGTGAACAGGCAAATGCCTCTCTTGCAATTTTGTTCGATATTTTTTTTCTGAGTTTTTTTCTTTTGTATATCCTGCTCATTAAGAATTTTCAGATAAAGAAACCTGTCTTTTTTCTGAGCCTGATCTTCCCATTTTTTATAATGTTAAGTAATTTCTTTTCAGTAAATTCCTATAACAGCGAGGCGGAACTTTTAAGGGTTTTCGTGCTTGTTTTAATTTTTAACTTTGTCTACTTTCAAAATAAGAAGCAAAGAAATGTTTTGATCGCGGGAATGCTCAGCATCAGCGCGATTATTTGCCTGCGGGCCTTATACCAGTATTTCAGCGGGATCGATTTCATCAGGAACAGCCAAACATTTGATCAGTTGACAAAAAACGGTTTTTACGCCTGGGAACTGCTTTTGCAAAAAAGGGTTGTTTCCTGGTTTGCCTCGCCTAATATCCTGGGCGGGTACCTGATTGCTTTTTGTCCGCTAGCCTGCGTGTATTTATTTAAAAGTATCGGTGAGAAAAATAAAAAGGCAACAGTGCTGTTTTCTTTCTTATGCCTGGCCTTATTTTTGAGTGTTTTGCTCACAAAAACAATTTCCGTATTCTTAAGCTTTATTCTAAGCATGATCTTTCTCTTTACTCTTTTATCGCGGGGGAAAAAAACAGGAGAGATGAACAAAGCCGCAGGGATAATTTTAACGGTTTTCTTTGTTTGTTTATTAGGTTTATTTTTAAAACGCGGAGACTCGTTCTTTGATTTTAAAAACCCACAAAATTCATTCTCTCAGAGGGTATATTACTGGCAGAGCGGACTGAAAATGATCAGTGAACACCCTGTGGCGGGAATCGGCGCGGGTAATTTTAGGACGGTATACCCGCGCTTTAAAAACGCCAATGCCAATGAGACGATTTACACGCATAATTCTTACATCCAAATATGGGCTGAGTCTGGATTTGCTGCATTGGCTTTTTTTCTCTTGTTTGTTTTTATTGTTTTTAGATCAGCTTTAAAAAGAAGGCCTGAGCCGATAGATGCCGGAATAATTGCCGGATGCTTTGCGGTGTTGCTGCATAACTTCACAGATTACAGTTTATTTGTCAATCAATCCGGGCATATATGGTGGATTCTTCTTGGATGTGTTCTATCAGGCAGTGAACATGATTTGAAAATAATAGAAAGATCTACCCGGCAGTCATTATTTTTAAGAATGAGTTATCTAATATTTTCCATTTTTTTGCTGTTTAATGCTTTTTTATTTTACCAGAGCGAGCGCAGCATCAAAGAATCTGTTATGTTTTTTAAAAACAGGCAATTCAATAGTTCAATTATTTCTGCTTATAAGGCCCTGCGCTGCAAACCTAATAATGATCTTGCTTATTATATCCTGGCGCGTAATTTTCGCGTGATTGAAGTGGGTAAGCTTTCCCCTAAGGCCTTGAATAACTACAAGCAGGCAATATCTTTAAACAAAAATTATGCTTTTTACTATTTTGAACTGGCGGAATATTTTTTCTCTCACAATAAAATTGATAGTGCCAGGAGATTTATCCGGCTGGCTATCAAATTCTATCCCCAAAATTCCAAATTTCAGGCTTTAAATTCAAGTATTAATAAGCTCAAATCCAAGTGATTAATGTGGCCGCATTATCTTGTGTGGTGCATTCTTATCGTCTTCATGCGAAACAGATGAAGAGAATCTGTTTCGGCGGCTTTAATCAGCTTATTTTACATGCCTGCCCCGTCGATTCATAGGCGTGGGGATGTTAAAATAAGCTGATTCCCTCGGAGACTGACAGCCAGCCTCGACTAGCTCAGCTAGGCGGGGACTGTCAGTCGAGAATGCCTGTGCCCCGAAACATATAGTTTATTGTGTAGGGGTAAGCTAAAATAGATTCTCTTTAGCTCTTTGAAATACTACTCGATATCTTTTGAACATAATCCCTCCCCCCGTTCACTCACCGATTAAAAAAAAGTTAATTTTTTGTGTTGACATATTGTTTTAAATAAAGTATATTTAATATGTGGTTAAAAGTGGAGGAAAGTGGGGCTAATGTTTTACGGTGAGTTTGAACATTCTTTAGATCGAAAAAACCGCGTTATAATTCCGGCAAAATTCAGGGAAGCACTTAAAGATAGTTTTGTGGAAAAGTTCTATATAACCAGAGGCCTTGACGGATGCTTGTTTATATTCACAGAAGAAGAGTGGAAGAAACAGGAATTAAAATTTAAGACGCTGTCTTTCACAAAACCGGATGCAAGAAAATTTAACCGCATGTTTTTTTCCGGCGCCAGCGAAATCGTTTGTGATAGCCAGGGCCGGGTTTTAATACCGCAGTATTTGAGAGCATTTGCCGATATTCAAAAGGATGTCGTAATTATCGGTGTTTCTAACCGGATCGAAGTTTGGAGTAAAACCCGCTGGAAGGATTTTTATGAAAATACTAGAGAGACCTATGAAGATACTGCCGAAAAACTCATGGGTCTGGACTGAAGAAGAGGAAATGGGCCGGCACACCCCTGTGATGTATAGTGAGGTTTTGTCGTACTTGAGGCTTTTGCCAGGGATGGTGATTGTTGATTGTACTTTGGGGGAAGGGGGGCATAGTGAAGGCATATTGAGAAAGATTACGCCAGGCGGTCATCTCATCGGCATAGATCAGGATGATGATGCCCTGAGCGCTACCCGCCTGCGTCTTTCTCGACATGAGGGTTCTTTTACGCTAATCAGAGATAATTTTCAAAATATCACGGACGTGCTAGCTGAACTAGAGATTAACGCCATGGACGGCGTTGTTTTTGATCTTGGTGTTTCCAATATGCAGCTTGTAACTCCTGAGCGCGGTTTTAGCTTCCAGTTCGAAGGCCCGCTTAATATGCGCATGGATAAGCATGCCCAGATAACTGCTTTTGATCTGGTTAATAACCTGTCTGAAGAAGAAATAGCTAATGTTATTTATACCTTTGGGCAGGAAAGATACAGCCGCCGGATTGCGTCAAGAATTATAACGGAGCGCTCCCGCCATGTAATAACTACCACTAAGCAGCTGGCGGATATAGTTGTGGACTCTTTGCCGGTTAAAGAGAGATATAAAAAAATACACCCTGCTACAAGAACGTTTATGGCCCTTAGAATCGCTGTGAACAGGGAACTGGAAGTTCTCCAATCAGGCCTTACACAGGCAATTGAACTGCTTAAGCCGGGTGGAATAATCTGTGTGATTTCTTTTCATTCTCTTGAGGACCGTATCGTAAAATATGAATTTAAAAACCAGGCCGGAAAAGGCCGTTTAAAAATAATTACAAAAAAACCTCTTGTCCCTACGCATGAGGAGATTGAAAATAATCGTAAGAGCCGCAGCGCAAAACTCAGAGTTGCTGAGAAATTATAGCCTTTTGTGCTTTAAAGGGACTGTTGCAAAATGTGCAGAAATAAGGCTTTTGTGAACGAGCGCGGAGGCGTATATAGATATACGCCGCACAAGCGAGTGAGCAAGTAACGCAGTTGATGTGCGTTTTGCAACAGTTCCTTAATTTAAGGATGGATAGATGAGACTAAAAAACATACTAGTTTTGGCCGTGATAACTACCTGTATTTGTTTGGGATATGTTAAACAGCAGGTTGAGGTCGTAAAACTTAGTTATTCCTTAATGAATAAGGAAAAAAGACTCTGCGATTTGATTGACTATAATCGAATTTTATTATATAATAACAGCAGCTTGAAGGCTCCTCAATATTTAACCGGAATGATTGAACAAAATGAATTAAAACTCTCTTTGCCTGATACGGCTTCTGTGGCAAAAGTAAGGGTAAAAAGAGGAAAACCGGTTCAATTGGCAAAGTCAACTGCTTCAAGCTGGAAAACACGTCTGCTGGATGTATTTGTTCCTAAAGCCCAAGCGGCACCTGATCTAAGCAGATAGATTTTTCCCGTCTTTAACTAACTATACCAAAAACATTAATTAAAAAAGGATTTTTTCTTGCCGTGTATAAAAGGGCGCAAAAGGTTCGCCTTGCTATAGTTTATTTATCTTACCTTATTCTTCTTCTGATTATTTTATTCCATTTGTTTAATATTCAGGTTTTAAACAATCATAATTATATAAAACTTGCTGACTCGCAGCATCATCTGACTTTAAAACTTTATCCGCAGCGGGGTTTGATCTACGACCGCAACCATAAGGTGTTGGCACTGAGTTTAAAAGTTCCTTCCGTGTATGCGGTGCCGCGGGCAATTGTAAATAAGGAAGAGGTTGCAGATGCGCTTTCTTCTGTACTTAGCCTTGATTACGATAGTGTGCTGGAAAAACTCAAAAGGGATAAGTCTTTTATATGGATAAAAAGAAGAGTTAGTGACCAGGAAGCGGAAAATATAAAGGCTTTGAAGCTTTTTGGAGTTGAGATTACCAAAGAAAGTAAAAGATATTACCCGAATAACGGCTTAGCAGCGCATATTTTAGGTTTTGCCGGCATGGATGAGTTGGGCTTAGACGGAGTGGAGCTCAAATATAACAGTTATTTAAAAGGCGAACCGGGAAAACGCTCATTATTGCGCGATGCCAAGCAGAGGATGCTCCCTGCCTTTGAATATGAGTACATTCCGGCTGTTAATGGATATAACCTCGTGCTTACTATTGATGAGGTTATACAGCATATTGTTGAGCAGACTCTAGACAGGAACATGGAAAAAAATAAGGCGCTTGCCGCGAGCGTTGTGGTCATGAACCCGCAAAACGGAGAAATTTACGCGCTTGCCAGCAGGCCGGGTTATGATCTGAATAATTTTGCCAAGGCAAATGCCGCCTCCCGCCGAAATAGAACAATAAGCGATTATTTTGAACCGGGTTCAACTTTTAAGGTGATCACGGCAAGCGCAGCCTTGGAAGAGAATATCGTAAAAACAGATGACATGTTTTTTTGCGAAAACGGCGCTTATAGTATCTCCCGGCATATTCTGCATGACCATCGCCCGCATGGCAACCTGACCTTTGTGGAAGTTATAGAAAAATCAAGCAATATTGGTACAGTGAAAATTGCCCAGAAGATGGGCGGGAAAATATTAAATAAATATGTAAAAAAATTCGGCTTCGGACAAAAAACAGGCATTGATCTGCCCGGGGAAACACAAGGGTTCCTGCGCCCGCTTGAAAACTGGTCTAAGCTTTCTATCGCGGCAATACCTATCGGACAGGAGATCGGGGTGAGCGCTATTCAGATGGCAAGAGCAATGTCGGCTGTGGTAAACGGGGGATACACAGTTAACCCGTATATTGTCAGTGAGATCATTGATAATAATAATGAAATCATCAAAAGTTTTAAGAATGAGAAGCAAGGGAGTGTAATTAGCGAAAAAACTTCAGCTACCATGAGAGAAATTTTAAAAGGAGTGGTGGAAAACGGAACAGGACGCGCGGCGAAAATAAAAGACTATGAGGCCGGGGGAAAAACAGGTACAGCGCAAAAAATCGATTCTTCAGGGAAGTATTCACAAGAGAATTATGTTGCCTCATTTATCGGCTTTACACCGGTTGAAGATCCGCAGTTTGTTATTGCCGTAGTTTTTGACGAACCGCGCCCTTTTTACTATGGGGGTACGGTAAGTGCTCCCGTGTTTAAGGAAATAGCCGAAAAAATCCTCAAATACATGAATGTACCTAAAACAAAAAAGGATTATTAAATGAGGGCGAAAGAGTTTTTATCAGTACTTGCTGAGTTTGAAACACCAGCAAATTTTGAGGATTTTAAAGTCAGGGGATTGAGTATTGACTCGCGAAAAGTTGGGCGCGATTTCTGCTTTGTTGCCATCAAAGGAACTGATTCCGACGGGCATGATTTCATTAAAGACGCCGCGGCTTTAGGCGCGCGCTTAATTGTTTACGATAAAAAACGGAAAGATTATGTTGAACACATTGCTTTTAAACTAAATATATTATGCGTCGGGGTGAACAATACAAGGGCAGCGGCCGCAGATTTGGCGGCAGAGTTCTTTAATCAGCCGAACAAAAAATTAAAAATAACCGGGATAACAGGAACTAACGGGAAAACGACTGTTTCTTTTCTGCTTGAGCATATTTTTAACAGCAATGAGCGCAAGAGCGGGCTTATCGGCACAGTGCATTATAAGATCGCGGATCATAAAATCTGCGCAAAAAATACAACACCTGATGCGGTCACTATATGGAATTTGCTTTATAATATGGTTGAACATGGCCTTACACATTGCGTTATGGAGGTATCTTCTCACGCGCTCGATCAATCAAGGACAGAGGGGATTGATTTCAGCTACGCCGTTTTTACAAATATTACTCATGACCATCTTGATTATCATCAGGATTTGGAAAATTACTTCAGGGCTAAAGCCAAATTGTTTCAGGGGCTCATGAGCCATAGATATGCCGTAATTAACATAGATGATCCTTACGCAGGGCGGTTAAAACAAAAGACTAAGGCAAAAGTCATGGAATATGCCATAATGAATAAACAAGCAAAGATCAGAGCGGAAGATATAAAATTGGGAATTAATAGTACTGAGTTTACCCTGACCGCTCCCGCGGGGTCGATAAAAATAAAAACCAGTATGCTTGGACGTTATAACGTATATAATATACTTGCCGCTGCGGCTGTTGCCGTGTTAGAGGGGATTCATCTTGAATCTATATCCGCTGCTATTGAAAGCTTTGAGTGCCCTCCGGGGCGTTTGGAGCAATTGAAGGTTGATCAGCCGTTCAAGGTATTTGTGGATTATGCCCATACAGATGATGCCCTGAAAATGTGCTCCAGGCTATGCGGGAATTAAAACCCGGCAGGATTATCACTGTTTTTGGCTGCGGCGGAAACAGAGATAAGAAAAAGCGGCCCCTTATGGGCCAGGTTGCGTCAGAACTTTCTGATTTTTTGGTGATTACCAATGATAATCCGCGCAAAGAGGACCCGGAGATTATTATTGATAATATAGTTTCCGGTTTTCCCGCGGGGTTTACGCGTTACGAGCGGATAACAGACAGGGAAAAGGCGATTGAAAGGGCCCTGAATTTAGCCGCAGCAGGTGATTTTGTCCTTATTGCCGGAAAAGGGCATGAGACAAACCAGGTTTTTAAAGACAAGACTATTGAATTTGATGATAAAAAAATAGCATTGGAAATACTTAAAGAGTAACCCATAACTCATAACTCATAACTCGTAACTATTAACTAAAATCATGTTTACAATCGATGAAATTATTAAGGCAACAAACGGCAGACTGCTCTCAGGCTCTTTGGATCTGCGTTTTAGCGGTATATCTATTGATTCGCGCACGGTTAAAAAAGCAGAGCTTTTTATTGCCATAAGAGGAGCAAGATTTGACGGGCATGATTTCCTGGATAAAGCCCGGGAGAACCAGGCGCACGCGCTGCTTTTAGACGAAGAATGGGTGCAGGACAAAGGGGATTTACCGCGGCGCTTAGGATTACCTGTAATTGCCGTAGAAAATACAGTGGCTGCTTTGGGTAATATCGCCGGATTCCATCGCCGAAGATTCAATATCCCTGTTGTCGCTGTAACCGGTTCAAACGGCAAAACAAGCACCAAAGAGATGATCTCCTCTGTCATGGGAGTGCGTTTTAAGGTGCTCAAAAGTAAGGGTTCTTTTAATAATGATATCGGAGTGCCGCTTAGCCTGTTGGAGCTTGATTCAAGCCATGAGGCTGCTGTTCTGGAAATGGGCATGAACCATAAAGGGGAGATCCGAACTCTTTGCGCTATTGCTTGCCCCTGTCTAGCTGTGATCACGAACGTGGCCACCGCGCATATGGAATTTTTTAATAGCCTTGAAGAGGTAGCAGAAGCAAAATGCGAAATGCTGGAAAGGCTGGAAAATGATTCCGCGGCTGTTATTAATGCCGATTGCGGTGTTTTGTACTCCATGGCAAAAGGTTACGGGGTAAATATTATAAGCTTTGGGTTGAAACCAAATAGCTTTTACCGGGCGTCTAATGTTCTATGTGACGCACAGGGGGTTGCTTTTACCCTGAATGAAAGATTTACTTTCAGGCTGAATTTACTGGGAGAGCATAATGTCCATAATGCTTTGGCTGCCATTGCCGCGGCAAGCTTTTTTAAGATTGACCCCGAAGACATAAAAGAGGCCTTAAAACAAGTTTCTATTCCAGGCTTCAGGATGCGCCAGTTTGACAATAACGGTACTAAAATAATTGCCGATTGTTATAATGCCAATCCTCATTCTACAAAAGCAGCCCTTAAAACACTGACGCAGATTTATAAGGGCAAAAGAAAAATTTTTGTTTTAGCAGATATGCTTGAATTGGGAAGATCAAGCAGGAAGTTTCACGAAGATATCGGAGAATCTGTGGCTATGAATTCAATAGATAAGCTGATAACCGTTGGCCCAAATGCCGCTTTTGCCGCAAGTTCCGCGCTTACCTGCGGTATGCAAAAAAGCGATATCGTTGTCTGCGGTAAAAATGAGGAGGTTTTAAATATCCTTCAGAATATGCTTATCAGGGATGATGTAGTGCTGTTTAAAGGCTCCCGGGGAATGCGCCTGGAGGAAATCATTAATCAATTAAGAAAAGATAACGAAAAAATTGCAAGTGATAAATTAGAAGTAAAAGGGAAAAGCACCTTAGCTCATGGCTGATAGCTGATGGCTCATGGGAAAGTAGCGAGTAAATATTGAGCGTGCAAATAAACGTGTATAGTTTTTTGAGCGAGCGAAGAAAACGTTCGTCCTTCATCTCTAACTCCTAAATAGATTTATAGAAGGGAAGCTAGAGGCAGCAGTATATACACTTCAAGGGAGAAAAAGTTATTTAAGAGGTGACTCGGGACAAACAGTCAGGTGAAATTGTATTTACTCATTCTCGACAGCCGTCCATGGCTGCCTGCGAGGTAATCAGTCGATTATTACACATCCTTGTAAATCGACTGATTAAAATCCGTAAATGCAATTTCCCCTATCTGTTTGATGAGCGAAGAAAAAGTGTTTTCTATCTGGGAGTTGGGGTTCGTCTCAATGCTTGTCCGCCATACGTTGTGGAGGGAGCAAAGCGAATGGTCTTCGTCCTTCGTTTTGAAACGTAATAGGCAGAACGCAATACTCACGACGCAATACTGTTTTTTAATAACAGGCAACTGGTTAACTCATAACTCATAACTCATAATTATTAACTAGTAATTACTAGTAACCGGAAGATGCAGGCGGGAAAATGTTTTATCATTTTTTATATCCGTTAAGGGATCTATTCTTTGGTTTTAATGTTTTTAAATATATCACATTTCGCATGGCAGGGTCTGTTATTACCGCCTTTCTCTTAAGTGCCCTTCTTGGCAAAACAGTAATCAGTATGCTGAAAAAACTTAAAATCGGCGAATCAGTAAGAAAAAGCAAAGAATGCGCCTCTATTTATGAACACCATAAGGGAAAAGAAGGTACGCCGACAATGGGCGGTATCCTGATATTGGCAGTTATATTCTTGAGTGTACTGTTGTGGGCGGACCTTTCCAATAAATATATCTGGATTGCTATGGGAGTTACTTTTTGGCTGGGCGTCGTCGGATTCATCGATGATTATATAAAACTGACTAAAAAAGATTCGCGCGGCCTTACAGCAGCGGTAAAGCTGACAGGGCAAATGGTGCTGGGACTGATTGTCGGCTTTATTCTTTATCTTGACCCAAATATCGGGGATCGCCTGGATATCCCTTTTTTTAAAAATCTTATCGTACACCTGGGATCATTCTATGTTTTCTTTGTGGCCCTGGTGATTATAGGAGCTTCTAACGCGGTAAACCTTACAGACGGATTAGACGGCCTGGCTATCGGCTGTGTTTTGATTGTGGCCCTTACTTATAGTGCGGTAAGTTATATTACCGGACATGTTAACTTTAGTAATTATTTGCAGATTATTTATATCCCTAATTCCGGGGAATTGGCTGTTTTTTGCGCTGCTATATTCGGGGCAGGATTGGGATTCCTCTGGTATAATTGCCATCCCGCGGATGTTTTTATGGGGGATACCGGGGCACTTGCTTTGGGCGGGGCTCTGGGCGCAGTGGCGATCCTGATTAAAAAGGAACTGCTTTTGGTTATTGTCGGAGGAATATTTGTTGCCGAGGCCATGTCTGTGATAATACAGGTTTTTTCTTACAGGCTTCGCGGTAAAAGAGTTTTTCTTATGGCACCGCTGCATCATCATTTTCAAATTAAAGGTTGGGCTGAGTCCAAGGTTATATTTAGATTCTTGATTGTAGCGATAGTTCTTGCTTTAGTGGGTCTTTCTACATTGAAGTTGCGTTAAACCGGGTATTTGAATGTAAGCGTTTAACAGAATACAAACAGATATATCACTCAATACGGCTGTTTGGATTAGGAAGAAGAATGAAAAATATACGTAACAAAAAAATAGTTGTTCTTGGCTTAAGCCGGTCAGGTTATGCGGCGGCAATATTGGCTGCTAAAAAAGGAGCAAATGTATATGTCTCCGAGGTTCTAAACAATAAAGATATTTGCCGCAAAGCTGAATATCTCCGTATACGGGGAATTCGTGTGGAACTGGGAGGACATTCAGAGGATTTTTTTAAAGGAGTAAATTTTTTTATTACTTCCCCTGGGATTAAAAATAATACATTCGCGCTTAACTGGGCAAGAAAAAATAAAATTGAGGTTTTTAGCGAAATAGAGTTTGCCAGCTGGTTTTGCCATGCGCCAATTGTTGCCATAACCGGCTCAAACGGCAAGACTACCGTGGCGACATTGCTGGGTAAGGTTTTTAGAACAGCCGGCAAGCGTGTTGTTGTCTGCGGTAACATAGGAAATCCTTTTAGCGGCGAATATGCCAAATTTAAAAAAGCTGAAGTTGTTGTACTTGAGGTAAGTTCCTTTCAACTAGACTATGTTGAGAGTTTTCGTCCCCGCGTGAGTGTTATTTTGAACATAACTCAAAATCATTTTGATCGCCACCGGGATATGAACGAATATATTAGTGCCAAAGCAAATATTCTTAAAAAGCAGCGAAAAACTGATGTGAGTATTCTTAATTTTGACGACAATAAAGTTTTTGCTCTGCGAAAAATTACTGATGCAAAAGTATGTTTTTTTAGTATGAGCGGGAAAAATATAGAAACTTATTTGAGAATATCATACCGCGGATGTTTTTATGATAAGGAGCAGGTGTGGGCACTAAGTAAAGGCGTGCAGAGTAAACTTTTTAATAAGAGTGATCTTAAAATAAAGGGTGATCATAATATTGAAAACGCGATGGCTGTATATCTCGGGGCATGCGCGATGAAAGTCAATAAAAACACAATTGTTTCTACGCTTAAAAGCTTCAAGGGGCTGGAACATCGCTGTGAAAAGCTAACTCGCTGTAAAGGGGTTAATTTTGTCAATGATTCTAAATCGACGACAGTTGATGCTACTTTTAAGGCGCTGTCCATGTTTAGGGATAAATCGGTTATCCTGGTCTGCGGCGGACGAGACAAGGGCAGCGATTTTAAAATAATCCGAGCCCAGATCAAGAAAAAGGCCTGTCTGCTTGTTTGTATCGGAGAGGCAAAATCAAAAATAGCCGGAGCATTAAAGGGCACTACGGTAATAAAAAAGGCAAAGGATTTACAAGAGGCTGTTAATATTGCCTGGATGATGGCAAAAAAAGAAGACACGATTTTGCTTTCTCCCATGTGCGCCAGCTTTGATATGTTTGAGAGCTTCGAACACAGAGGAAAAGTTTTTAAAAAAATTGTAAAGGACATGTGTAGAAGATGAACCTGAGAGATACCAGGATAAATCTGGCGGCTGTTTCCATAATTCTTGTTTGTATAGGTATTGTTATGATTTACAGCACAAGCGCGATTTACGCGCTGGAAAACCAGGGGGACAGTGCTTATTACCTTAAGCGGCATCTTCTCTATGTTTTAATCGGCATGTTTTGTGCTTTTTTTGTTATGAAGGCGGATTATCATTATTTTAGAAAAATTGCCAAGCCTTTATTACTGGTATCTTTTTTCCTGTTGATACTGTTATTTGTTCCTGGAATCGCGCGTCAAGTGGGAGGTGCGCGCCGCTGGTTTCGGCTTGGATCGTTTAGTTTTCAGCCTTCAGAGCTCGCGAAATTTGCTATGGTCATATACGCGGCGGATTTTTTTTCCCGCAAAAAAGACGTAGTTACTTCATTTCTGCGCGGCTTTTTGCCGGTATTGCTGGTTATGGGCTCAATGTGCTTGTTGATTATTGTTCAGCCTGACTTGGGCACGGTTTTGGCAATTGTCAGTATTTGTTTTTTGATGTTTTTTGTCGCGGGCGTGAAATTAGCGCATATCCTTTCCTTTGTTTTGGGGTCGCTGCCGTTGCTTTATATATTAATATTCAGCGTTCCCTATCGTCGTAAAAGGATCCTGGCCTTTCTTGACCCCTGGAGCGATCCTCAGGGAACGGGATTCCAGATAATCCAATCCCTTGTAGCCGTTGGTTCAGGTGGATTTTCAGGGCTTGGGCTTGGGCACGGCCGGCAGAAGCTGCTGTATTTACCTGCAGCTTATACGGATTTTATTTTTTCGATTATCGGAGAGGAATTGGGTTTTATTGGTACTTCGTCGATTATTATGCTGTTAATATATTTTCTTCTACAGGCAGCTAAAATAAGCCTAAAAGCAAAGGATTCTTTTGGACAGCTTTTGAGTTTGGGCCTTATATCCTGCCTTATTATTGAGGCGGTTGTGAATATGGGCGTGGCCATAAGTATTTTGCCGACAAAAGGCCTGCCGTTTCCGTTCATAAGTTACGGGGGAACATCGCTTGTTTTTAATATGATTTATGTCGGGTTAATCTTAAATGTGGGAAGGGCTAAATGAGATTTTTGATTACTGCCGCCGGATCCGGCGGCCATATTTATCCCGCGTTAAGCCTCTTGAATGAATTGAAACGCTTAGATAAAAGCGCGCAAACCGTATTCCTGAGCAGCAAAAAAAATATAGATAAAAAAGTTTTTAAAAACACACAGGACAGGGTTGTCGGCTTTGACTTTATTCCGCCGCAAAGGAAAACAGGTGTGAATACTATTAAATTTTGCTTGAAGAATCTGTATTTTTTGTTAAACTTTAGTAAGGAGAGTATAAGAGTATTTTTTTTGATTCTGGAAATAAAACCTGATCTGGTAATAGGTTTTGGAGGTATTGGTTCTGTAGCCGCGATTATTAGCGCGAAACTCTTAAACATTCCTTCCTTGATCCATGAGCAAAATGTAGTCCCGGGATTGGCCAATCGCCTGCTGGGACGGTTTACGTCAAAAGTCGCCACTGGTTTTCGCAAAAGTAATAGGTATTTTAAGAACAGGGATGTTGTTTTTACGGGAAATCCTATTCGTTATGATTTGCAAAGATTAGATAGCGCGCAAGCACGCGGAACTCTAGGTTTAAATATTGAAAAATTTACGATCCTGGTTATGGGAGGTTCTCAGGGTGCGGTATTCATTAATGATTGTTTTATTAAGGCGCTTAATGGTTTAACTAATGAAAAACGCGGTATATTACAGGTTATCCATTGCTGCGGAAACAGGGATTTTACGGCACTCAAAAAAAAATACGAAGATATTAAAATACAGGCACGCGTGTTTGCTTTTTGCACCGTAATGAGCAGTGCTTATAGCGCGGCGGATTTAATTATTGGACGCTCCGGAGCAGGAACCCTGAATGAGATTTGTTTTTTTGGCAAGGCTTCAATATTGATTCCTTACCCCTATGCGCAGGCGCACCAAAACGCGAATGCTGAATTTATGCGGGAAGCTCAAGCGTCAAATCTTGTCAAACAGGATTCTTTGACAGTCAATCACCTGACTTCGTTGATTGATGTGAGTATAGGCCAGCCCCAGCTGCTTAGATCTATGGCACAAAAAAGCCGGCAGCTGTTTTGTGAAGAAAGCGCCTTGAAACTGGCTGAAGCGGCGATGGGCATTATAAGAAATTAGAAAAAATTGTTAAATTGTTAAAGGATCTATTATGCAGTCTTTGGAAAAGATAAGCCCAAATAGAAAAATTCACTTTATCGGTATCGGCGGGGTAGGTATGAGTGCCTTAGCCGGGATTTTGCTGGCATATGGGTATAAGGTCAGCGGATCGGATTTAAAGATAAATAAAATGACCCAAAGGCTGAAAACTCAAGGGGCGGAAGTTTCTCTTGGCCACAGGCCTGAAAATATAGACGCTCAAGATTTGGTTATTTATTCTTCCTGTATTAAAGAAAATAACCCTGAGATAATCGAAGCTAATAAAAAAAACATTCCAACGATGCATCGGGCATCAATGCTCGGGTTGCTTATGGACAAAAAATGCGGTATTGCTGTGGCGGGAACTCACGGAAAAACGACCACGACTTCACTGATTGCCCTGGTGTTAAAAACAGGAGGGCTGGATCCGAGTTTTGCGATCGGCGCTGATGTTGATGTATTGGGCGGCAATGCTTACCGTGGCGAGAGTAAATATTTTGTCGCGGAGGCTGATGAAAGCGACGGCTCGTTCTTAGAGCTTAATCCGTATTATTCGGTTATTACCAATATTGACAGGGAACATCTTGACTATTATGAAGATTTAAACCATATTGTTCTGACCTTTGAAAAGTTCATCGGCAATACCGACAAGAACGGGGTACTGTTTTGCTGCCGGGATGATGAAAATATCCGCAAAGCGCTTAAAAACTACAGAGGAAGGGTAATCACCTATGGTTTTAATAATGATGCCGATGTGCAGGCCTTTAATATCCGCTTACAGGCAATGCAATCGGTTTTTGAATGCAGATATAATGGCCGATCTTTAGGGGACTTTATCTTAAATATCCCGGGCAAACACAATATCCTTAACGCATTGGCCGCTATTTCTATCGGAGTAGAAGCCGCGATAGATGAGGATAGCATAAAAAATGCGCTATACTTATTTACCGGAGCCAACCGCAGATTTCAGGTAAAAAACAGCCGCGGCGGCATTATGATCGTCGATGACTATGCCCACCACCCTACGGAAATAAAAGCAACACTTGAGGCCGCGAGAGGCTGGAAAAAAAGGATTGTAGGGGTTTTTCAACCGCATCGCTATAGCCGGACTAAGTTCCTGAAAAAAGAATTTGGCATCTGCTTTACTTACGCTGACCATGTAGTGATAACAGATATTTACGCGGCAAATGAAACACCTTTAGATGGGATAGGGGCAAAAGCGATATATGAGGAAGTAAAACAAAGCGGCCATAAAAGTGTTTGTTTTCTTCCTCGGGAAAAGATAAAAGATTATCTGCTGGAAACAGTAAAAGACGGCGATATGTTACTGATGCTAGGCGCAGGAGATATCGGCAGCCTGGCGGAAGAATTGAATCAGAAATTCCGCTCCGCAGGAGAATTTAATAGGTAAATGAAAGTATTAAAAGGAATAGATATAAGCCGGCAGCTCAAAGGCTTTTTTAAAGGCAGCTTCCAGATCAATAAACTGCTTAGCGGTTATACTTCAATAAAGATCGGGGGCAAGGCAGCTCTTTTTCTTGAGCCGGAAAACAATATTGATTTAACTCAAGCGGTTAAATTCCTGAATTCTATAGAAATACCTTTTCGCGTTATAGGCAACGGAACAAATTTATTGATCAATGACGGCCGCCTGGATTTTGCGGTTATAAAACTCAGCAGGGTGTTCTTTAAGGAAATTTCAGCCAAACCTGATGTGCTTTATGTGAGAGCAGGAGTAAGTTTACCGCGGCTTCTGAATTTTTCTATAAAAAACGGAATTTGCGGACTTGAATTTTTGGCTGGTATCCCGGGCACGGCTGGCGGAGCATTGGTAATGAACGCAGGCATAAGGAACCCGTTTCAGCCGGCAATTGTAGTAGAGGCACCTTATCCCGCATGCTTTGATAAAGCCGAGGATGAAAGTAAATCTGCGGGATTCCGCTCAGAAACCCCGGGCTTTCCCCGTGGAATGCAAAGCATTCCCGGGACTAAGTCCTCGAAATTTTTGCAAAATTTCAAAGGGAGCCCGGGTGAGCTTCATTTGAGCATTAGTGATTCATTGATTGAAATTGAAGTAATGGATGCTCAGGGTAAAATTTTCAAGCTGAATAAAGATGATGCCGGGTTTGTATATAGAGGGTCAAAATTAAAGGACGTTATTGTTCTTGGAGCGTATTTTAAAGTAAAGAACAAAGCAGCATGGCAGGTCGCGGAGCGTATAAAAATTTTTCTTAAAAAAAGACAGATTTCACAGGAAATGTGCGTACGCAGCGCCGGCTGCATTTTTAAAAATCCTACAGGTGAAAATATTAGTGCGGGCGAGTTGATTGAGCGTGCGAAGCTAAAGGGCCGCAGTATAGGGCAGGCCCAGGTCTCTGACTTACACGCGAATTTTATCGTAAACAGAGGCAATGCTACTTTTTCACAAGTGTGTGAATTGATGGATCTTGTACAGAATAAAGTAAAGCAGGATTGCGGGATAAAACTGGAAACAGAAGTGGAAATCTGGAACAGTCGGGGATTATAATGGAAAATATGCAAAAAATCGGAATTCTAATGGGCGGATTTTCAAGCGAACGAGAGGTGTCTCTTAAGTCAGGCTTTGCTGTAGAAAAGGCCTTATCCTCACTTGGCTATCAGGTTAGTATTATTGATTTTAATAATGTGCCGGAGCTTTACAGAAAATTACGTTCTATTAAGGCTGACTGCATCTTTAATGCTTTACATGGACGCTTTGGTGAAGATGGGGGAGTGCAGGAGATCCTTGATGAGTTTAAAATTCCGTATACAGGATCAGGCGTTAGGGCCAGCGTTTTGGCAATGGATAAAATAGCATCACGAAAAATATTCGCGGCTAATCAGATCCCTGTTCCCGAATACCAGGTATTTGACAAGAAAACATTAAAAAGCCATGGGCTGAATTTAGAATTTCCTGTGGTTGTTAAACCCGTAAAAGAGGGCTCCAGTATAGGGCTGTCTATTGCCGAGGATCCCGCGGCCTTATTTATCGCTCTTAAAAATGCCTTTGCCTTTGATAATGAGATCGTTGTTGAAAAGTATATCAATGGCAGAGAAATAACAGTAGGTATTCTTGAAGATAATCCATTGCCTGTGATCGAAATAGTTCCAAAGAATAAATTTTATGATTTTCAGGCTAAATATACTCCGGGGATGTGCGATTATATTGTGCCTGCTGATTTGCCTCTGGATACAGCTTGCTTTGCGCAGGCTACGGCATTGAAAGCACATAAGCTTTTGGGGTGCCGTTGTTTTTCCCGAGTGGATATAATACTCGATTCTGGTGGGTGTCCGGTTGTTCTTGAGGTAAATACTATCCCCGGATTTACGGCGACAAGCCTGCTTCCTAAGGCGGCGGCAGCCTGCGGGATTGATTTCCCCCGGCTTTGCCGGATGATGATAGTCTCAGCCCTTAAATTGAAATTTAAGGAATTTGCTTCTTAAAGATAGTGTCAAAAATCAGGAGGATTTAGGTGTTTAAACCGAAAAGGAAAAGTAGAAAAAAGAAGAAAATTCATAAATTCAGTGTGAAAGAAGCGCGGGAGGCCGTTAAAAGAAGCTGGGGGCAGATTCTTTTGATTATTATTTGTATTACCCTCATAGTAATGCTTGGCAGGGGCATGAAATCTTTTCTACTGGCCTCAGAGTATTTTAATGTTACTGAAATAGAGGTTGTTGATCAGGAGCCTGATGCTGTGGAATATTCTCTAGCCCGCGTAAAGGATAATCCTAATATTTTCAAGATAAATCTGGGCATGATCGCTGACAATATAGAATATGAGCATTCTGATATCCAAAAGGCGATTGTTAAGAGAGTGCTGCCTGGCAAACTTGTTGTAGAGGTATTGCGCAGAAGGCCTGTCGCCCAAATTGCAGTTAGTTTGAGCCGCCAGGAAACTGAGGCAGATAATTTTTTTACGGTAAATAAAGATGGTTACATACTCTCTGAGATCGGCCCAAGGCCAAGCAGAGATTGGCCGGTAATTTACGGATGTAATCTTGCCGGTTCCAAGATAGAGATAGGGCATTCATACGCGTATTCTAACCTGAAATACGCCCTGGATTTTTTAAAGTGGCTGGATGAGAGCGGGTTCTCGCATGAGTACAAGGTTACTAAGATTGACATCACTGAGCCTAGAAGCATGATGTTTTATATTAAGGATACACTGGAGGTCAGGATAGGCGACCGGAAATGGAAGGAAAAAATTGAAAATCTTGCCGGAATTCTAAAGAATATGGATATAGACTATAGGCAGAAATATTATGTGGATTTGCGTTTTAAAGACTTTGTATTCGGGAAAAAATAATGGCTAAAAATGAACATAAAGTAATCGGGCTGGATATCGGCAGTGCCAAGACTACTGTTTGTGTAGGCAGTACTGATGCCCAGGGGCGTATTGAAATTCATAGCGCCTCAATGGTTAAAACACGAGGTGTTGAACGAGGGGTTATTACAGACCTGGGAGAAGTAGCCGGCTGTATTGAAGAGGTGGTTAAAAAGGCAGAAAACAAACTACACTCCTTCCAGGGATCAAAATATTCCAGGATAAAAAACACCAGAATTAACTCTGTTTTCGCGACAATAAGCGGTGAACATATTCTGGGAAATAATACCAAGGCCGTATTGAATTTATCTAACCGGCCCGTTGAAATAGGCCGAAAAGATACACAGCGGGCAATTGATTCGGCAAAATATTTATCTGCTTCAGTTGATAGAGATGTTTTGCACGCGCTGGCTCAGGAATTTATTGTCGACGGGTATAAAAGAATAAAAAATCCAATGGGAATTTTCGGTACACGGCTTGGAGTAAACCTGCACATTATCAGCGCAGGGGCTTCATATGTTAAGGATGTAGTCACGGTGATTAATCGGGCAGGGCTTGATGTCGAGGGAGTTGCTTATTCTGGATTTGCCACCAGTTTATCTACTCTAACCGAGCAGGAAAAGCAGGCCGGGGTAATCTTACTTGAAATGGGAGCCGGCTGCGTTAATATACTTTTTTTTAAAGAGGGAAATCTGCAGTATACAGGGGTGATACCAGTGGGCGGTTATGATATTACCAGAGAGATTGCCCGGAAATTAAATATTGACCTTCCTCAGGCAGAGGAACTTAAACTTCAGTACAGGAATGCGTTCTCAAATTATGGCGATAATGAATCAACGTCCGGGGAAAAAATAATTATTAAAAAAGATGCATCCAATTACGAGAGCATTAACCGAAAACAAATGGAAAATATAATAGACAAAAAATTAGATGAACAGCTTTTGCTTATTAAAAAGGATCTGGAGCTTGCCGGGATTATTTCCCGGGTTAAGCGCGGCGTAGTGGTTTGCGGAGGTATGTCTTTCATGGATGGGATAATTGAAAAAATGGAAAAAACTCTTGGTTTAAAAGTGAGCATGGGGATAATGCGCGGTTTTGTAAGCAGTTCATCGAGTTTAATAAGCAATATATTCTATTCAACCGGTATTGGTTTAATTATGCACGCGTTGGGACAAAAGAACACAGATAATAAAAAAGCATTCGCGACGTACGATATTCGTAGTAAAATAATAGCAAAGATCAGGGAAGTCTACGAGGAGTATTTTTAAGGGGAGCTGATTAGCGTGCTGGTTATGCCGATTGTTAGCCTGGGGGCGCATAATTAAAGGGAGATGAGGATGAAGGAGAGCACTTATATTCTGGTAGTTGATGACGAACAGTTAGTGTTGGATTCATTCAGTGAGGCTTTTGTTCAAGAGGGATATCAGGTAACCAAGGCGAAAAACTGGTCGCAGGCCAACCGATACTTAAAAACTTATCAGTATAATATTATTATTGCCGATGTTCGCTTGCCGGATGTTGGGTGTCAGGAGATGATCGAGGATATTAAAGAACAGAACAAATACGCCTATATAATCACCAGTGCCGGTTTTGCTGATATAGATACTGCTATGGATTCCCTGCAGCATGGAGCACATGACTATATGAGTAAACCGTTTGATCCCTCAGGCATTGTTACGACCATGCGCAAGATTGTTGATAAACAAAGATTGCAGGCAGATAACCTGCAATTATTCGATACTATAAAAGTGTTGGCTTTAGCTCTGGACGCGCGTGATCATTATACACATGGACATTCACAACAGGTCACTGAATATGCTGTTGATATCGCAAGAGAAATAGGGCTCAGTTTTAAAGAAATTAATATTATCCGCGACGCGGGCATTTTGCACGATATCGGTAAAATAGGGATCGCAGATGCTATATTGCTTAAACCGGGAAGGCTTACACAAGAGGAATATATCCAGATCAAGAAGCATCCGGTGATCGGTAAGAAAATTCTTGATCCGGTAAATTGCCTGGCAGACAATATACCGCTTATTTATCATCATCACGAGCGTATTGACGGACAGGGGTATCCGGATGGATTAACAGGCGATAATATTCCTTTGGGAGCAAGAATTCTTTCTGTTGCCGATGCCTATCAGGCAATGACATCAGACCGCCCTTATCGGAAGTCTCTGCCTGCTTTAATCGCTATTGAGGAGCTTAAAAGATTCAAGGGCAGGCAGTTTGATCCTGATATTGTTGATGCTTTTTTGCGGGTATTAAGACGAATGGGTATCAAAACTACGAATAACACTGCTGAGGCACCAGTAACATAAAAAAAAAGAGGTGGAGATGGAAGTAGATATTGTTGAAATACTAAAATCAATGGTAAACCAGCAAGCTTCAGACGCGCATTTTAAAGTGGGGCGTTGTCCGGTTTTCAGGATAAAGAAAGATCTTATAATCTCAGGTTTTTCTGTAATGACAAATAAAGATATTGAAAAAATCGCCTATTTTATGATGAAAGAAAGGCACCGCAAGGATTTTGAGAAAAAAAGCGAGGTAGACTTTTCTTATCAATTGCCTGATGTGGGACGTTTTCGAGTGAATATATTTCGCCAGCGCGGTGATGTGGGTATTGTAATGCGTATTGTAAAAACTAAAATTCCGGGGTTTGAGGATTTAATGCTTCCGCCTATTTTTCAAAAAATTGCTGGTTTAAATTATGGAATTGTACTGGTAACAGGTTCAAGCTCGCAAGGAAAATCCACTACCCTCGCGGCAATGATCAACTATATTAATTCTGTTAAGAAAGCGCACATCATGACTATTGAGGATCCGATAGAATATATTTATGAAGATAAGCAATCTCTTATAAATCAGAGAGAGATTGGGCTGGATACCGAGTCTTTCAACCAGGCTCTGCGTCATGTTATTCGACAGGATCCTGATATAATTCTGATCGGCGAAATGCGTGATGCTGAAACATTTCAAACCGCGCTTGCCGCTGCCGAAACAGGGCACCTTGTTTTTTCAACGCTTCACGCCTCGGATACGGCTCAGGTGGTAGATAGAATTTTAGATTTTTTCCCTCACGCTCAGCATAGTATGGTAAGAATGCAGCTTTCATTTAATTTAAGAGCGGTCACATGCCAGCGTTTAATGCCGAGAGTTGACGGCCTGGGCGTAGTGCCGGCTGTGGAAGTGATGATTATAAATCCTACAGTGCAAAAGATCTTGAGAGAAAACAAGACTGAGCGCCTGTCTCAGACGCTGCATAGTTTTGCTGAGGAGGGAATGCTTAGCTTCAACCAGTCACTGGTGAATCTTATAAAGGCAAATCTGATCAGCTTGGAAACAGGGCTTGCCAATACAAGTAATCCGGAAGCATTAAAAATGAACCTCAAGGGTATTTATTTAGATGAGGATCGCAGGATTTTAGGTGAGTAGTTCTATTGCAGCGTTTGTCAATAAGGAAATCAGCCTTGTAACTCTCAAGAAAAACGCCCTGATCAACGCGGCGCTTATATATCTCAATTCTTATTCAGTGGGAATGAGCAATCTGGGTATGCACACTGTTTATAATATCCTGAATTCTCGTGCGGATACCTTATGTGAGAGAGTTTTTTTTGAAAAAAAAAGAAGACAGCCTCAAAGCGTAGAAAACAGAAGGAATTTAAGATCTTTTGATTTGCTTGCCTTTAGTATATCCTACGAGCTTGATTATCTGAATTTTTTCAAGCTTATGCGCCGGATCTTTCCGGAAGATGATCTCAGGAAGCGGCCTTTAATGCCTCTGGTTATAGCCGGCGGCATTGTAAATTCCGTAAATTATCAGCCATTGTCAAAATTTTGCGATTGTATTTTCATGGGAGAAGCAGAAGAATCCCTGCCTCAGTTTATGGATGCTTTGAGTTGTTTTGAAAATATCAATACCAAAGAGAAGAAAAAAAACTTTTTAGAAAAAGCCGCTTCAATCAACGGAATTTTTATCCCCGGAGTATCTGATAAACAAAAGGTAAGAAGCGTTTTTATACGGGAGGTAGATAAATATCCGACAAGTTCAAAAATACTAACTCCTTTTACAGAATTCTCCAATACCTTTGTGATAGAAATTTCCCGCGGCTGCCCCTGGAGATGCAATTTTTGTGTTACCGGGGCAGTTTACCGTAAATTCCGGCCGAGGTCATTTGAAGTAATTAAAAAACAGATTGATAATGGGCTGCGGTATACTAATAAAATCGGATTAATGGGGGCAGCTATAACCGAGCACCCCGATATTGATAAAATTATCGATTATTTATTAAGAAAAAAAGCGTTAATCTCTGTTTCCAGCCTGAGGATTGAGTCCGCGGGTGAAACGCTCTTAAAGGCGCTGGCAATGAGCGGGCAAAAAACCATAACCTTTGCTCCTGAGGCCGGCAGTGATTCTCTGCGGTTTTCCTTAAACAAAAAAATAACAAATAAGCAGATTCTGGAAAAAATTAATTTGAGTAAAAAATGCGGGATTAAAAAAATAAAACTCTATTTTATGATCGGCCTGCCGCATGAGACTGATGCTGATATACAGGCTATAGTACAACTGTCCATTGATGCAAGCATGATTTTACCCATAAAGCTGAATGTAGGCATATTTGTACCAAAACCTAAAACCATATTTGCCGGGCATGTGTTCGCGGGGAAAAAACGGTTTTTAGCTAAATTTAAATTTTTAAGAAGAAATTTTTCAAGCAGCGGGAATATTATTCTTAACCTTGCTGGAATTGCAGAGGCAAAACTTGAATGGCTGTTTTCTCAAGCAGATGAGGATTTTTTCTCTAACTACCTTGAAAATAAAGCGTTATAATATAGCTTGCAAATTATTAAGTTATAGGAACCTATTCAACTTGGGTTAACAATGGCCCAATTTTTTAATTACCGCTGCCATTGACAGAGTAAGTCAATTTATGGTAAAATTCTTGCTTACGTAAGGCATTATGCAATAGTATGTTAGAGGGCTGATTATGAGAAATAAATTCATCCTGATGTTAGCTGTTTTAAGTTTGATTTTTTTAGTGATAATAATCAGCTCGCATAGTGTATACCATTATAATCGTAGTATTAAAGACAAGAAAGAAAAAGCCTGGGCCCTTGCTAAAACAATTTCCAAAGCAATTGAATTGCCAATGCTTGAGGGAGAAATGCAAACAGTACAGGATATACTGGGAACTGTCGGCCAGCTTGAAGACCTTAAGAGAGTACATATCACTGACGACAAGGGTGTGGTACGTTATAGCGCTCAACCGGAAAGAATTAACACACCTACAGGTTCTGCTATTATTATGCAGGCTATAAAAAAGAAGGCAGAAGTGGATGATTTTGAGCACAGGGAGGATGACTACATTTTTTCATTGGCATTACCTATAAATAATGAAGAACGCTGTTATCCCTGTCATGGCTCAGAGAAAGATCTTCTGGGTGTGCTGCGTGTAGGTATGGATTGGATACCGATAAGGAATACCCTGATGCGGGTTTTGCAAAGAGATGTTCTTGTGGCAATGATTTTTTACTTAGGTATTCTTATCCTCTCGTTTTTGTTCCAAAGGCTCTATAATAACGCGGAGCAGGCTCATACTCATCTGCAGCAGGCTCAGGAGCAGCTTATAAAAACCGAAAAGATGGCGGCAATCGGCCAGATGGCCGCGGCGATCAGCCATGATTTGAGAAATCCGCTTACTGGAATTAAAATGGCTGCTTATTATCTTGGGAGTAAAATCGATAGAACTGATTTAGAAATAGATAATATCTTAAAGGATATTGAGCTTGAAATTGAGTATGCCAGCAATGTAGTAACCAATATTCTTACTTATTCCAGGCCCGCGCAGCTGATTTATAAGCGCGCGGATATCAATAAGATAATTGAAGATACCATGCACTTTGTATTTTTACAAAACAGAGATTCTCATATAGAATTAATTAAAAATTATGATAAAAATATACCTGAAATGCTCATGGATAATAAGCAGATCAAGCAGGTTATAATTAATTTACTTGCTAATTCTATGCAGGCAATGCCTGATGGAGGCAAGCTGACTATACAAACAGGTTTGAAGCCGGAAGAAGTGGAGATTAAAATCACTGATACCGGAGCGGGTATCGAACTAAAAAACCTTGAGCGGATATTTACCCGGTTCTTCACTACAAAAGCCAGAGGAGTGGGGCTGGGCCTTTCAATTGTCAGCAATATAGTACAAAAGCACGGTGGTTTTATTGAAGTGAATAGCGGATTGGATAAAGGCGCCTGCTTTACGGTTCACCTACCCATACATATAAGCTCGGATGACCGCAGGCAGGTAGATTATGAGAAAGATTGAGCAGGTTGGCAGGATAATAGAAGAAACAGATGATCCAGGTTTATTAGTGGAAAAATTATTGATGTGCTTTGACGGCATCAATGAAGAGCAGGCCCGGGAATTTATGCGGCAAATCAGTTTAAAGATGGATGATTTTAAGGGCAAAAACAAAAAATATGTTTATCCTTCCGCCCGGCGTTCTGTTCATTCCCAAAGGCTTGCCGCAATGGGACAGATGGCCGCGGCGATCAGTCATGAGTTGCGTAATCCATTAAGCGGAATAAAAATAGCCGCTGAATATTTGCTGCACAAGATCAA
>JAKLQT010000199.1 GCA_022013205.1 Candidatus Omnitrophota bacterium
AAATAACTTGACATTTACTATTTACGCATCTTGCGTCGTGGTTTTAACCCCGCGGGTTTTTTCTACAACCAAGTTTACCCAACCCACGGGGTAAAAACAAGCATTTAAATGTAAAGAAGTGTTGGACGCACTACACTAGCAGTTAAATCTGTATAGTCTTTTAATGTGGAAGCTTTAAGCGGCAGAAAATATCCCAAAAATATTCTATCAATGGAGCTTTCTGTGCCGCCGGCACGTAAAGCCTCAACGATATCCCGCTGCATCTGTTTTGCTTTTGATGTGTTGGAACCTTTCCCACCTTTGGTTATACCAGCCAACAACTCTTTAGCACGGGCTGATACCAGATAACGAATATCTTTTTTTACTTCGGAAACGAGTTCTTTTATTAACACTTTTCGTTCAGTGATTTCATCATGAAATATCACTTCGACATGATGCAATTGCGTTGCAAAGTAAAATTCACGCTTTTTAACATTGCCACTAATTGCATTTTTACGGGTGCGGTACTTCTTGATCTGGGAGACGATAGTTCCAATATCCCCCATACGAACAGTAGTGTTAAGAAAAATGCTTATTTCTTCTTTAGATAACCCTTGAAGTTCATGTACAATGCGCAGGCTTACAACAAAGGGCAAAACCGACACATCCGAAAAAGAAGCTCCATGTTGCTTTGGCAAAACACACGGTTTCTGGTATTTCAGCAACTGTCGCAAAAACACTTCATCCTCAATTTCCGGATTACCCAACAATGCCGTACCGGCTTTGGTTATTAGCGCTGGCTTTTCAGATGATTCATAGGCAAAGCAAAACCCAAGTTGATTTAAAACAGAAATCCATTTGCGTGCATGCTCTTGTTTCCGAGGAGATGTAATCTCGGTTGCTCCTTCTTTTGGAGCCTCATACACACCTTTCTCACAAAGAAGATTAAAGAATCTCTCTTGCTGAGAAGTATTCCATTTCTGATTTTCAAAGGAATCTTTTAGAATCTGGAGACCATCTCTCAACCTGTCAGGATTACGTACCGTTGTGGAACCAATTGTCCATTGCGAGTATTTCATTTGCGAATTATCCTCTAACTTTGCAGTAAAATATTCTTTCCGCGTTCCCAGTAATGTCACTTTTCCCTGTGGTAAAAGCTTTATAATCCCTCGTAAATATCTCCACGTTGCCACGTGAACTTAAAGCCCTAAACATCTCATCATCACTAATCCTTGCGTTTGACCGTCCATCTCTTGAATCACCCGTGTTATTATAAGATACTAAGATATGTTTGCACCGCGCGTTTTCCACTAATTCACGGAAAAGAATGGGAGCAATTTTGAGACAGTATCCGCTTTTAATATGCGAGCGGTCCATTTTTTTAGCTTTCCCAAAAACTTCAGGCTTTCCCCATGTGGCGAGGTTTTCCAGCAAATGGTACGCGTCGCAATACTGACGAGAATTATATGGCGGGTCCATATATAGAACATCAAACTCCGTTTTTTTAACCAGAAGATTTGCGTCTTCGTTATGGACCTCATTATCCTGATTGCTCGCGACATCAATGCTTGGGGTTAAAAGTCTTAGCGGCTGGAGCGAGTCAAGATTTTTCCTAAAAGCATCATAATGGCCCACTGTATTCGCGACCTTATCGGTCGCATATATTAGAGAAGTAAGAAGAGCGTTCTTTTCTTCCAGATTCTCCGAGATTTTTTCAATTTCCTCTCTGATCTCTCCAATTTTTCGCGCATTTTCCAGACTAAAAAAGGTCCCCCCATAACTCTCAGAGAAATAGTTGTCTGATAATGCGTTAATTTTATTTAAATAACTAACTTTTTTCTCCAAATCTTTCAATTCCAGTTCCTTGGCCCCTAAAAATGTTTTCAGTATGATAAAATTACTGTAAAGGACGTCATTACTAATGACTTTTATTCCTTTCCGATTAAACCTAGCCCCCACAACTCCGGTCCCGGAGAAGACATCGCAAAGGCTCTGGAAGTTTCCACATTTTTCATTTACGATTTCCTCAATAAAATTCAACAACTTATACTTATTCCCAAGAAATCTTCTGTTTTGAATCTCAAAGAACCCCTCTGGGCTTTTCGGCTTAATATCAGGTAAGCCGGCTTCCTTTCTGACATAAACCGGGTGTTCCGGACTAATAAAATCAAATAATGAAGCCGGAACTCCTTCGGCCACATAGGAGTGATTATGCCCTGCGTTTTTATATGTGTTTAAAAAACTATGGTACCCCTCTCCTGCAATAACAACAAAATCAGATACCTTAACTTTCATTTTTCGAGCGACTTCAATTATTTTTTTTACAGATGCTGTAGTGCTTATTGTAGGTTCCGGATTATCGGCGATATCATTATACAGCAAGACGACCCCGGACGCTTTTAGTCCTGGCGCCATCCCAAAAATCCTTCTGGCATGGGGCAGACTTCTATCAAGCGCCGGAATCAGAATAGTCTCCCTTTTTATCAGGAAATTTCTAGAATTAAGATATAAGCAAGTTAAAAATTCTTTTCTTTTGGATTTCAACTCCAGAACTAAGGAGGCCGCCTTCGCCGGAGTGGATACGGGAATAGTTTTAGAGCGGATAGACTTGGGACAGCCTTTTAATTTTGCCATACTGAACCTTCTATGTTGGATATATATCCCTTCAGGAATTATTACAAATTTTTATTCACGTTCCATCTACCCTTAATAAAATTATTTAAGTCTCTGGGACTAATTTTCCATTGCCTTATCTTTATGGCCTTTAACTCTTTTTTTGAGATAAGGTCTCTGATCCATTCCTCGCTAAGCTCAAGTTTCTGCGCCACCTTGCGGACTGTAAGGTATTTTTTAATATTATCCATTGACCCACTCCTGCACAGCAAATGCCAATCACTCCGTATTACTCCATATTATATTACTTGCCGCGATGCCGGTCAACAAATATTTCCTACTAAAGCATAGCAGACGACCACGACAGCCTCCTGTCGCATTGAAACTGGTATTTTTACCTATTTTTTTGTTCCGGTGGCTTATAAAATCTGGTATTCTCATCCTTCTGGGCAAATCAATACCCAAATGCTGAAGAATAATTTTCTGCTCGTTTTCAGGATGCACTATACTACGCAGGCAAATCTTTTCGCCGCTCATTGTCGGCAATATAATATCTCCGC
>JAKLQT010000200.1 GCA_022013205.1 Candidatus Omnitrophota bacterium
CTTACTCAGGCGCATATTGCAAAATTATTCGGCACAAAACGCCCGGCAATTACTAAACATCTAGCTAATATATTCAAAACTAAAGAATTAAACGAGAAGTCAGTATGTTCCATTTTGGAACATACTGCCAGTGATGGAAAGTCCTACAAGACAAAGTTCTATAATCTAGATGTTATTATTTCTGTGGGATATCGTGTTAATTCTACGCAGGCGACTCAATTTCGTATCTGGGCGACTAATATATTAAGAAGGCATTTGGTTGATGGTTATACCATTAATGAGAAGCGGTTAAAAGCGGCAGAATATAAATATCTTGAATTACAGAAATCAATAAAACTTATAGGTAACCTTATCTCTTTTGAAGACATTGCTGATGAAACAAGGGGACTTATTAAAGTCATATCTGAATACAGCCAGGCGTTAAATATTTTAGATGATTATGATCATCAGAGACTTTCTGTGCCTAAGGGCACTAAACATTCTAAATTCAAGCTGACATATGATGAGGCTAAAAAGATTATTTCGACAATGAAAAAGAAGTTCAAAGATTCCTCTTTGGTTGGCCAAGAAAAAGACAGTAGTTTTAAAAGCTCCATAGGAGCAATCTATCAGACTTTTGGAGGAAAGGATCTTTATCCGACTATAGAAGAAAAGGCCGCGAATTTATTGTATTTTGTTACCAAAAATCATAGCTTTGTAGATGGGAACAAACGCATTGCCGCAGCCCTGTTTATTTGTTTCTTGCAGAAAAACGGTATTCTGTTACATGAAAATGGCAGTAAGAGAATAGATAATAATGCGCTTGCGGCCATAACCCTCATGATCGCCGCCAGTAAATCGTCAGAAAAAGATACAATGATAAAAGTGATATTAACTTTATTATCATAGCAGGTTGCAAGAAAAATGGTGAGATGGTTTGTTGAAAGTGCTTAGAAAATTTTACCTCTGATTTCTATTATTTTGCTAGTTTTGAAGCATGTAATATTTAATAGAAGGGCGATTAAAGGGAGATAGATTTATAAGGGATACAATCCAGAGAAGCCACTTTATCTGCCAACGTGTCAAAAGGGGCAGGAAGGCTAGCCCTATGCCTTTGTTTAAATCTGTGAAATCAGGTTCTTTTACCACATTAAACAAGAAAGAACCGTTTTCCTTTAGGGCGTTGCCGCGATTTGTCGCGATTTGTTCTAGATGTAGTTGTATTACGCTATATACTGTGGTATGCTTCAATGCTTTTTGTCTAATACGCAGAGGAATTATTGATAAATGAGAATTATCGTGAGAAATAAAATAATTGCGGTTCTGCTTAGTGCCGTATTTTTAGCGTTATCGCCTGCCTGGGCGCATGGCGGTTTCGACCATGGCTCAAACAGTTTTATCTCGCCGCGGGTTACGATTGAAAAGACAGCACTGCAAAAGCTGCTTTCGAATACCGGGCATATAAAGTTTTCTGATGAGCGGATGCAGGAACTTATTCTCCAGGAGGAAATTACCGCGAATCAGCCGCTGGCGATTGCTCGAAAATTATGGAATGAGCTTCCTTCAAAAACAGCGCAGATTGTTCTGCGGGAAATTCCTGACGATAAGAAATGGAATGTTCTGAAAAAATTGCCTGCTTCGTATATTGCGGTAATGCTTGATACGCTTAAGTACTCAGAGGCCGGCCGGATACTGCAGCAGATGAAACCGTTGAAAGCAGGACTTGTGCTTAAGGCCATGACTTTTAGAGAGAATGTTTTTTCGGAACTTTCTCCCGCGTTTCAAGCGCTTTTACTCAAAACTCCGGGGCCGCGGCAGATTGTGCACGCGACAATCGAGGAAGCGGAGTTTTTTCGCTGCGGCGGACTTGCTGATATATTAAAGAATCTGCCGCGGGAAACAGCCGAACAGGGAGATATCCCGAGCGTTTTTATGCCGTTGTGGGCCGGGATTAATAAAGAAGATCTCAATTACATAGGATTCTTCACTGTGCCTATGGATTCCCAGGAGGGGTACCGCGAGGAACGTATTGATCTGTTTTACGCAGAGATCGGCGACCTTATAAAATACCGGATCTATTTCGTGGAAAATCATAGCTACTTTGATGTGGATAAAGAGGGAGTGTTTTCCGGCCGGATGCTGGAGCGGTTTATTGTATTTGACAAGGCAGTGGTTGAAGCATTGCGGTATCTGGATATGCGCCCGGACATCATCCATTGCCATGAATGGCAGACAGGACTTATCCCGGTGTATTTAAAGGTATTTTATCAGGAACGCGGGGTTGAGCAGTTTCGCGATACAGTTTCAGTGTATACATCTCATAATCCGGGGTATGATATAAAAGGCCAGGAGGGTTCTTTTTATATGACCGGATTGGATAAAAAGCGATTTTTCCGTTTTGACGGCATGGAGACTTATAATGAATGGTCATTTTCCAAGGCAGGCTTGATGTTTTCCGATATCAGTAATACCGTGGGCAGACGCATCGCTGAGGACGCCAGAACGCAAGATTTTATTGGTTCGAGTAGGAATAATTTAAAAGGAACGTACCAATATCTTATGGAACAGGGCAGGTGGCTCGGGATCGTAAACGGAGGGAACGAACATTTTCGGGCGGAGATGAATACCGGAATCGCGGCGAATTTTGATGTTAAGCATCTTGATGTGCGGCTTGAGAATAAGCTCGTTCTGCAGAAAAATCTGGGCCTTGAGGTCAACGCGGACAAACCGGTGGTCGCGATCATCGGCCGCATTACCGAGCAAAAAGGATATGACCTGCTGCTGCCGATAATTATAGATATCCTTGAACGCGGCGGACAACTTGTTTCACTCGGCGGGGCCAGCACCACTGATCCCACAGGATGGAATCTGCAGAATGAATTTAAAGAATTGATTCAGGCGATCAATACTGAGCCTCGTTATGAGCAGTACCGGGATCAGATCAGTATGAATTTTGCTTTCAGCCGTGCGTTTAGTGATGGTACGAACCTTGAAGCGCTTATCTGCAGCGGTGCGGATATTATTATCATACCTTCAAAATTTGAGCCGTGCTGCCTGGTGCAAATGAACGCCGCCGGCTGCGGCGGGGTTATTGTTGCCAAGAAGATACAAGGCCTGGCGGATACGGTCACGCCTTATAATCGGGCAACAGGCACGGGAATGGGGTTCTTATTTGACGGTCATTCCGCTTATGCCGCGCGTCAAGCCTTGCTTGAGGCTATGGATATTTACCGCGATGAACCCGTGACGTGGCGCCGCATACAGGAAAACAATATGAATGCTGATTTCAGCTGGGATCCTGTATTTTGGGAATATCGCAACCTGATCTACTCGCGGGCAAAGCCATCTGTTCCGGTGCTTGGCCCGGGGCTGAGCGATCTTTTCCTGGGACAGCAGGAATTGCGGCAGGGCACAACAGCTGTTCTTCTGCCTCTGCAGGCCATTTAGGCCTTTTTATTATCTTACAGAAATTATTCCACTTTAGATTAGGAGGAAAAATGTAAAGAAGTTGGAATAATTTTCTAAAGATTACGGTTAAGAAAAGCTAATTTATCTAAGATGAATAGTTAAGATAAAAAGGTGATAGCTTAAATTGTATTGGAGGAATAGCGATGGAAAAAACATTTGAAAAGCTGAATCTCTTCTTTGATAAGATTAAAACGATTGGTTTTTGGCAAAGGATCTTTGCATGGGGACAGATTAGAAGCTTAAGTTATGATGCGTATGAGGAGTTTAAGGCGCTAACGCAATCCCTAAATAGGATTAGTCAAGAGATCGATGGCCTGAAAAGTTCAAAAGCAGTATTGACGAGTGATAATGACCATCTCAAAGCGGACAAAACTAAGCTGGAAAATGCCCAGGAAAGCATAACAAAGGAGCTCAATGCGTTCAGGGAAGAGGGGTCTCGGTTTAAAGCCAAAATTGCTTCTCAGGAAACAAGCTTAAAATCCTCGGAAAAACAAATAGCCGAATTAGAAAAAGAATTAGCTTTGTATAAAGAAAAAACTACTCAACTGTCAAGCAATCTAAAAAGCATAGAGAAAGAAAACACTATTTTCAGGCAAACCGAAACTGAGCGAAAAGATGCATATGAAAAAAAAGCGGCAACACTTAGTGATATAGAGAATAAGATACAAATTGATAGGCAAAAAGAAATAGACGGCCGTCATGCAAGCGAGATTAGGCGAATCGAGCTGCTTAAGGAAACCTGGAGCAATCACCAGGACAAAGTTAAGGAAGTTATAAAAGGCATATGCGCAAAGCATACCATAGAATATATGGATAATGTCCCGTTTAAAGGCAGCCCGGATAATACCATTAAGCTATGCGGGGAATTCGTAGTCTTTGATGCTAAAAGCCCTTCTACGGATGACCTGAACAATTTTCCTAATTACATTAAAATTCAAACCGGATCGGTCAAAAAATATATAAAAGAAGAGAACGTGCGCAAGGACATTTTCCTGGTTATCCCCTCGAATAGTGTCGATGTTATCGAGGTATTTAGTTATAACATGGCAGATTACAATGTTTATATTGTTACCCTGGACGTACTTGAGCCGTTAATTCTGGCCTTGAAAAAGATAGAAGAGTATGAATTTGTCAATCAGTTAAGCCCTGAAGAACGGGAGAATATTTGCCGGATAATTGGTAAGTTCGCGCATATGACCAAAAGACGGATTCAAATAGATCATTTCTTCACATGGGAGTTTCTCAATATATTAAATAAATGCCAGGCTGATTTACCAAAGGATATTATCGATAAGGTGCTTGAGTTTGAAAGATC
>JAKLQT010000201.1 GCA_022013205.1 Candidatus Omnitrophota bacterium
CCAAATTTTATTTTTTCAAAGAATTAGAAAAGAGCTGTTTTCAGGATATCATAAACACAGGAATCTTGTCAATGTTTTTGATAAACCCCCAAATTTGGGGGGGTCTGCCCTCCACAACATTTTAGGGCAACTTCTTCCACGACCAGATGCCATTGGGGCTGCCAACGCCTGTGAGCCCAGTGTAAATCCTCACAGGCGAGGCATTGGGGTCGGTTACAGCCACTAAGTCAGCGGCCGAGTTGATGTCGCCATTAAAGCGAGCTACCTTAACCATACCCGGAAACGGGCTCTTTAATAAAGCATCGCTGGCTTTAATAAGATTTAACTTTATCGTGCCCAAACCCTGATGATAGAGCTTGAGATAACCTAAGGAAACAGGTTCAGAGACGCCACTTGTTACGCAGTTCACGCAAAACCAATCGGTTGCTACTGGTCCCGGCCGATAATCGCCCGCTCCACTGGAACTGCCTGTTTGATTACGACTTTGAGCGCAAACCAAATAACTTGTGTTTGCTAAAAGCCCGCTAAAGGTGTAAGGAGCGGCTCTCCTCACGGGGAGTGTCCAAATTTTGGGGTTCAGTCCACTCCTTGTTTGCCTATCTTACAGCACATTACAACAAGGACATCAAACTTTCTCGGCAGTTTGACTGATTAATCTTTCTATATATAAGAGTATCATATCCTTTAGTAATTCTTTCTTCTTTTTGTATTCCTAAATCTAGCAAAAGCTGGAAGAGTTCATCTTGCACCTTTATACTATCTTTTTCTCTTGACATTTTTTCAATTTCAATGAATTTGCCCAACATATCAACCTCATCTAAGCAAATCTTGTATTTCTTGAAATCACATCTTCTTCTTCTTTTATTAATTCTTACAACTTCATGATAACCAAGACATTTTAGAATCCCTTCCATTTCTCTAGGATTATCAATAATAACTTCTCTTTCAATGCAATCCAGTTCATTTTCTTGGGGTTGCTTCAGAGTAAGAATATTTTTCCCATTCTCTGCCCTTATTCTTAAGACATTAGTACCACTTTTGATGTCTAAAAATTCTAAACCATCACCCAAAAAAATAATATCTCTCTGAATAATCGGTTCGGATATTTTATCGCATCCAATTTCTTTTAATTTACTAATCACAGAATTAAAGTCCTTGATTTTTGCTTTTATTTCAACTTCTTTCATATTTTTTGTTGATTGTTAATCGCCTTATAATCGCTTTAAACACCATTTTGACATCGGACAGATCTTGCATCTCGGATTAGTCGTAATACAAAGATGTCTTCCTATGTACCATAGTGATGTTCCTAATAAAGCGGGAAAATTAGGATGCATCTTACTAAATATTGAATTCATCTCAGCAATTCCATCTTCTGTTAGTGTGTCAAAATGGCCACTTCTTGAAAGGACGCGTTTAATATGGGAATCCAGAGCGATCTCTAAAAAGCGTACATCGTCGAATTTTACTTTAAATTCACGCGCAAGTAGCAGTATTGCTAAGTTGGCTTTCTTTTCTCCTATGCCACACAATTTAAGAAAATTCTTCTTTGCTGAGATAATTGATTTATTTTTACGCCAAATCAAATCTGTTTTATTTTGAAATTCATCTTTGATTATCAGGGAACTTTTAATAATATACTTTGCAATATTTCTTGGAAAGCGATGTAAAGATTTTTTTTGAGCTATAATACAAGTAAGTTGCTTAATTTTCATATCTGCAATCCTTTTGATATTCAAATGACCCAATCTTTGTTTTAGTTTATACGGATTTTCCCACGCAATATCTGACTTCATACTTTGATCAAATATTAAACCCAAAACAAAAGCATAGGCATTGTTAGATATTAGCAAATTAGCTTTATCACTTCTCGAAAATCCCCTTTCCCAAATAGGCAGGTTTTTCATTTTTGTGCTACGAGAAAATTGAATCAATGCTAAAATATACTTTTCACGCATATATTTTTTAAAAAGATGGGCAATGGTTTGATTATACCATTGCCCACAAATAATTCACGGCAAATTTTCCTTTACTTCTTTTGAGGTTATAGGCCAACTCCTCGGAGTCGTATACTTTGGCACCCCAACCTCCTGCATAGAGATGAAAGTAACCCTAGAAGACAAGCTGTAACGCTCCTTTATATTCTGAAGCATAGTATCAGAATGATATATCGCCCATGTTTCTGAAGCAACATCCCTAAGTTTCTCTATGCTACTTTGATAATTTTCCTGCATATTGTGGATGCTATATATAAACTTTGGTGTAAGATGCTGAGGAGAAATCGGTATTTTTCCATTGAGATAAGCATACGCCCTTACCCAATCTATGTACTTAAAATCCTCATTCCTAATGTCTATAAATACAATTGGCCTAAGGGTATACTTTATCTTGTCAAGAAAACCTGATATTTCACCAAATTGGTTGTTTTCAAGGCTTCTGCGAATCATTGGTTCATCAATATTCAGTACTCGCCCTTCATATTTGGCATGATCGTGATAATTGAGGATCTTCACTGTTTCAGATATTGAGAACGCTCTTACCTTCGCAGGCTTCGTTCGAACCCACAGAAGCATTTCTATCAATATACCTTCAGATAACTGTTGTAAGACAATATCCTCTGATTCAGTAAACAGCCAAAACTCATCCGCAGCCATGGCTAGCGATAAGCAGTCTTTCATTACTTCGCTCTTATTTCCATCATGAGATGTTGTTGATAGATAATAACCTAAAGCATATTCTGGATTAATCGGAACATAACCATTAATTATAGCTATCCTGCGCATACAGTCAATAAATACCATATTGTCTCCATTAAACGAGGTATAAACTGCAAGATTTTGCATTTCTCCAACCTCCCTCCAAATTTTATTTTTTCAAAGAATTAGAAAAGAGCTGTTTTCAGGATATCATAAACACAGGAATCTTGTCAATGTTTTTGATAAACCCCCAAATTTGGGGGGGTCTGCCCTCCACAACATTTTAGGGCAACTTCTTCCACG
>JAKLQT010000202.1 GCA_022013205.1 Candidatus Omnitrophota bacterium
GTACACTGTTTAAAGAAAATGTAGTGGAGAAAAACGGGGTTAAAAATCCGCAACCTATTGAAAATAAACAACTGTCTTTTTGAAACTGCGGAACTTGGGCTAGGCGGGGACTGCCAGCCGAGAATGAGCAAATGCAATTTCACCTAGCTGCTGTCCCCCTATTTACCTGCTAAATAACTTTTTCTCCTTTCAAGTGATTACTTGATTCTCTATAACTACTTACTATTCCTGCCTTAACCGCCCCTTGCTTAATTCTATCTAGGGATTAGGGCCCCTGTACTGGATACAGCAAATTTAAAAATAACCTCTTCGGGCTCCCGAAGATAAACCAAAGCAAGCTGCTTCATTCGGGATAGACAATATAGGGAAATATTCGGATTAGCCTTCGTTTATTTTTGCCGTAAGACATCTGCCCAATTCATCAAGTTTGTCTTTATGTTTAGGATAAAAAGGAAGTAACCTTTGATATGCCCTAACCTTATACACATCTTTTATTTCTTTGATCTGGATATCCTTTGGCAGCCATTTTTTTATATCGTGAAAGGCACCTATAAAGATAATCCCTTTTTCCCCATCAAGCAGGGTTTCATTTATTCTCTGAACAATAAACTTGTCTCTTTTATTTAACAGCCTGTTTTTGATGAATTTATATTTTAAAAACGCGGCCAATTTCTGCGCCACAGATTTTGCGCTGGTTATGGCCAGTATCCTATCGAGCTCTTCTTTAACTAAATTGAAGTCCTCGGTTCTCATTAAAACAGCGCCGCCTTTAAGAAGCCTTGCGATTAATTCATGATTTTTACTTCCAGCCCTTACTCCTTCTTCAACTATTTTAGCGCCGGCCTCGCCCTGTGCGATCATTCCATCCTGATATATTTTCATTCCGGAGGCATCTAGCGAAGCAAAATAATCTATGATAGCATCCCAGAAACTCTCGACAGTCCTAATGTGCCCTTCCCAGGCATCTTCTCCTAAATCCGTAATGCCTCTTTTAGTTACATCTTTCGCTAAAGACCCGAGGTCCGCGCTGGTATGAATAATTGGAACATAGATAAGAGTTCGCATCCACTTATTTTCTTTATTTCACCTTAATTTTTGCTTCTAAACGTTCTAATCGTTTTTTAAGCGCGGCATTCTCTTTTTCTATCTCTGTTTGCTTTGCCTTAGTAGATAAATAGGAATCCTGCTGCCACCAGTTTATGCCCATTTGCATTGCCTTATCTACGGAAGCAACTAATAACCTTATCTTAATATTCAGCAGGTCAATATCCGCGATTTGAATCCGGATGTCTCCGGCAATCACGATTCCCTTGTCTAAGACCCTCTCTAAAATATCCGCGAGATTGGTCGCGTTTGTAGCATGCATCATTTTTTGCTCTTCCATAAACTTCCCTCCTTCTGCTTCACCTTTATAATCAAATTTGCCGTTTTTTTGCGTAAATTCGCGATGAAATTACAATTATTGCAATCTAAACTTTTACTATCAAATAGCGGGCAGGAGAGAATCTCTTCCGCCTCCTGGTGCAGCTCTTGGGCAAATCTTGCTTTTTCCCGGACGTCCTTAGCCTGATTTATCCGATCAATAATCCCCTGCATTATTTGCTCTTGTTCTTGAAATTTTAAGCAGTCTATATTTATTTCTTTTCCACACATGTTCCCCTCCCCTGAGAGCTCCTGGTATTGTCAAAAATCTACCCTTTATTTTTATATAACCTCTGTATTTTTAAGGGTTTTTGGGAAATTTACCTCCCTCCCCTAAAAATATAAACAAATAAAACATTCACCACAGAGCACACAGAGTTCACAGAGAAAAACTAAAGCATAAATCGTTCTATTCCGTTTTTTAATAATTTTACATTAAAGTTAATAAGCAAACCAACTTTTATCTTGGCTAATTTCATATAAGTCAGAAGCTGGGCTTTATGAATATCAGCTACTTCTTCAACGCTTTTTAATTCAAGAATCAGGCTTTCTTCTATTAACATATCGATTCGATAACCACAGTCAAGATGAACGCCTTTGTACTCTACCGGTAAGGAAACTTGAATTTTAAAGTTTATACCTGATAGGCTTAACTCTCTGGCAAAGCATTGTTCATAAGTTGATTCCAATAATCCCGGTCCCAACGTTTTATGAACCTCTATCGCGCAACCGATAACTTTTTCCGTTAATTCATTGATCTTCACTCTGTGCCCTCTGTGAACTCTGTGGTAAATTCTTTCATTTTATTTTTGACACTACCGAGCTCCTCTCTTAGCTCTATAAGGTGATACCCTCCTTCACATCAAATCTCCGAAGGGGCCTAAATTTATATTGAGTTCTTCATCTTTAAGCCCGAAGACCCCTTTTAACTCCTGCATTTTATTTTCTAACTTCATCAAGGTTTCACCTACTCGTTCTATCTCTTCCTCCGTCAAAGAGCCCGCGTCTATTCTTCGCATCGCCTGTTTTTCCAGCAATTTTCTAATCAACTCTATCAGTGTAAGAACGAGTTTTGCCAGGCCTTTTTCCACATTCCGCGGGTTCGCGTCAATCCTTTTGGGAAGAGCCCCTTGTATTTTCTCCATTTCTTCAATAAACAATTCAGGAGAATCTGTTTCTACGCGTTTGTTTACGCTCATATCACACCACTTTCCTTCAGGCTTTCTTTCAACGCCTCCCTAAAGATATCTGTATCTTTGGTCAGGACAATAAAATTATAAGGCGCCCAGGGGCCGCTTAAAAGAAATTTAAGGTCAATAAGAGTTACCCTTGCGCGCTCAAATGCTTCTTTAAACTCATTTTGCCTTTCTTTTTCCACCAGATAAGCCGCGCTCAAGAGGAGATTTTTGCTCTTCAGTTTTTCCAGTTTCTTTTCCATAACAAATTTATTAAAGAAATTGTCAATAATCGCGATACACGTATCCGCCTCTTCCTGAAATTCTTTATCTATTTTATGCTTTTCGAATTTTTCTTTTACAAAACTTTGTATTGCCGAACGCTCCGGTAAGGATACCGCCGCGCTGTTTTTTTCAAAGGCCGCGATTATGCGTTTTTTTATTGTTTCGCCGGGCCAGATAACCTTTACCCCAAACTCTAACTTGTTGCGCAGTCTGTCTAAATTATCTTTAAAATCGCGGTAATGCTTTTTCATCATCAAAAGGATATCTTCTTCCCGGTTAAATTGCGTAAGAAATCTCATGGGCAGGACCGTAAAATTTTCCATCAGCCTTTCCACCACTTCTTCGTGCTTTAAAACATGCTCCGGGGTTATACCCTGAATCTGTTCGCTAAGCCCGCTTACGATTATTCCGATATCACGGTAAGGGATATTATAAATTCCTGCTCCTCCTAAGCCATTGATGGAGTTACTTATCTCGCTATTAGAATCTATTATCGCGTAGGCATATATCTTCACCCTTCGACTCCTTCCAGCCGCTCACGTTCTGTCAAGCCGCCTCTTCTTCGGCACCGGCAAACGGCGCTCCTCTCAAGCGTTCCATGGTCTCAACGGAACTGACCAGAACCTTCAATCCGACATATATAAGGTCCACGTCTGCCAGAGAAATAACGATATCTCCGGATATAACCACGCCTTTGTCTAAAACCCTGTCTAAAATTTCCAAAAGAGTTACTTCTTTGGATTTTGTAATAACGTCCTGCATCTATGCCTTCTCTATCGTAGTGAAATTATACGGCGGCCAGGGGCCGGTGCAATCAAAAGATAACCCCCACCCGGCATATAGCGCCTTAATCTCTTTTACTGCATCCGCTAAATCCGCTGCTTTATTTTTATTGATTAAAAAAACGGCGTTTAAAATCATCTCATCTTTTCTTTCTGTTACTTCTTTGGGTAATAATTTATTGATGCCAGATGAAATGCTGTATTGCCTCAGCCTTTCGAAACTATCCTGTCCGGATTCATTGAGCTTTTTATTTACAATTGTATTTAGTAATTCTGCTTTTTTCTTTTTTAGAATAAAGGCCTTGCCCGGCAAAGCCGCGCTGATCTGCCGGTCTAAATCCAGGAGTTCTTTATCCTTTTGAATAAGATTTTCTTTTAATTTATCTCCATCACAATAAATCTTCAGCCCCCATTCTTCTTTGCCTTCCAGCCACTTCAGGGTATCTTTAAATTCCCCCTTATGTTTTTTAAGCATTGCCTTTAGATTTTCTTCACTATGGAACAACGTCCCGAGTTTAAAGGGAATCACGCAGGCCTGCCTGCGCCGTGCCCGCGGCAGGCAGGAGTTTTTTATCACCGCTTCTATTACCTTTTCGTGATTGCATGCCTTTGTCTTAATCCACTCTAAATCAGCCAGATTTTTCTTCAGGTTTTTCTCGCTAAACTCATCCGGGGAAACTCTGCTGAAGACTGGATAAAGGCCCTGGTAAGAGATAAAACATACGTTATCAACTAAACCTTCCGCCTCATTTAGTTTTGGTTTTTCAGCACTAACACAATATAGATAGATAAGGCTTTCACCGCGCGATTTCATATTACATATCCTTAATAAATTATTCCGGCCGGCTATAACACTAGTCCCTGCGCCCATAAGATTCAACTTTCAGGCTGCCATTCAATTTAACTTCATAGAAATTCCGATCCTGTACCTTAGTGGACAACCCCAGGGCTTTTATAAAAGAACTTTCTTCATAAACCTCTGCCTCAGTCTCCCAGCCTTCATCAGACTTGGTCACTTTAGTAACCTTTACGTCTTTTACATTAAGTGTCCGCCTGAGGAATTCAGTTACTGTTTTTCCAACTTGTATTATATCAGCCATCGCTACCCCTCCTTAATGAGCACATAACTTACGAACACCGCAGATGTGAGTAAGTTATAAGTGCGAATTAATTCCGCCGAGTGTGTCAAAATTATCGAAGAAAATTTTGGCACATCCTACGAGGCGGAATCTACATCTTCTTTGGCTTTTCTAACAGCATCCAACCGCTTTAAGATTTCTTTTTCCTGTTTATTGTATTCTTCTTCGCTTATTTCATCCATCTCAAAGCGCAGTTGTAATTGCATAAGTTTTTCTTTTATCAATCCTTCGTCGGAAAACTCCCTTTCCGCGACCTCGTTAATCTTTTTGCCAACCCAAATCACAAGATTCAACGGCGAAAGAAAGATATCATCGATTAAAAACATCTTTCATGCTCCAATCTGCAGGCTACAAGCTTCAAGCCTTTGCTGCTAATATTTCCCCGTATCAATTACTAAATTCACAAAATTAAACGGCGGCAGCGTGCCTACATATTTAAATTTGACCTTATCGCCGTATATTTCGTCCAGCTCTTGAATTTTTTGGTCAAAATCTTCTTCTCTATCACTTTCCACCAAAAAAGCGGCGTTTATAATCATTCTTTCGCCATAATTATTATTAATCTTAGTCTTTAAAGCCAACGGCGATAGTTTATTTAAAATATCCTCTTTACAAATACTTTTTTCTCTCTCTAAGGCTGCTTCAACCTTCTGCCCTATCTCCATGCGCTCGTAATAGGTCTTTTCAAGCGGCAATCTTTGGAGCTTCTCTTTTAATGCCTTAATATCCGTGTATTTATCTAAGATATAACCATAAATATCTTCTTTCCCGCCTGAGGCGGGCCCGCCTTTGGCAGAAAAGATTGCTTTAACCCCGAGCTCTTTTTTGCCCTCCATATCTTTGAGTAAATTCAAAAATTTATCATGGTTTTTTTCCAATATCTTTTTTACCTTTTCTTCATCTTCGGCAATAGTAGCAAATCTTACCGGCAGGACGGTATAGGCCTTCATCACTTCTTCAATGGCAAGTTCATGGGGGATCAGATTCTCTCTGGCAACGGGATATTTCTTAATGGGCGAATCACTTACTACCGCGGCAAGCTCATTAAAACAAATAGTATATAAAGGATCACCTCTTCCGCCAATTCCCAGTAAGCCGAACGACTGAGGCTTTTGCGCCTCTTTCGCGATTATACAATAGATATATTTTCCTTCCCGCTCAGATACAGCCATTTTATCTCTCTTCCGCGCCGGCCGCGACCAGGGCGCCTTTGGCCACACTTCTTAAAGGCTGATTAGCCATTTTTACTTCTCCTACCGGGATCGGCAGCTTAAATTGGCCTAAAATCTGTTTAAATCTCACGGCAAAACCTTTGGGCAGGGAAGTTCCGCCGGACAGTACAATGGTAATCGGTTTTGGAACAAGAGGAATTTTTTCATGCCGGCTAAATTGCTGTTTTATGTGTTCAATCACATATTCGATTAAATGGTTGTAATAAACCGATAAAGCATTTTCAATTTTACCAGGATTATCTTTGTTTTCCAAATCAAACGCGTTTTCCTTGATCGCCGCAATTCTGCCGGCTGTTTCATCCACGGCCATTGCCACCTGCTGGTCTATCCAATCACCGGCCTTAGTCACGGAAAATTTGAATACCGGCACAGACATAAAACTAAAACACACATTAACCATCCCGCCGCCGAAAGAAAGGCCCATCCCCGTAAAATCTTCATCCGCTAATTCCGAAAGAATAACCGCGTAGCCTTCATTGATAGCTTTCGGACTGTAACCTAATGCTCTCAAAAATCCCGCTAATAATTTTTCGTGATAAATGATA
>JAKLQT010000203.1 GCA_022013205.1 Candidatus Omnitrophota bacterium
GCTCCCAGTTAGTGTATTTAAATATACCTCTTTTTTATGTCCGGCAACTACTCTGCCGATGATCTGTGCTGTTTTTGCGTATTGGTTCTTACGCATGATTTTTAAAATATCTTGAGCCTTCCGTTTTTCAACAAAAGCAACCAAACGCCCCTCGCAAGCCATATAAAAAGGATCAAGTCCCAGTATTTCACACGCGCCTTGCACCGAGGCCTTTACCGGTATATGCTGCTCTTGCACCTCAATACCCACATTAGAAAGCATAGCGATCTCATTTAATACAGCCGCTATGCCGCCTCGTGTGGCGTCGCGCAGGACATGTATCGCGCCGGAAATCCTAAGCATATCCAAGACAAGTCCGTTAAGCGGCGCGCAATCACTTTTTAAGCGTGTTTTAAACTTTAACCCCTCGCGCTCACTTAATATACATACTCCATGTTCTCCGATGCTGCCGCTGACAATAACCATATCCCCGGGTTTTGCCCTTGACGCGCTAATATTTACCTTTTTATCTATTATACCGATACCGGATGTATTTATGAATATTTTATCACAATGGCCTTTATTTACAATTTTTGTATCCCCGCAGACAATTTGCACATTAGCAGCTTTCAGGGCTTTCTTCATACTTCTTATTATCTTCTTCAAATCATCCATAGCAAAGCCTTCTTCTATAATCACGCCTGCGCTTAAATATTTCGGTGTTGCTCCCATCATTGAAAGGTCATTTACAGTACCGCAGACAGCGAGCTTGCCAATATCTCCTCCGGGAAAGAATATCGGGCTGACAACAAATGAATCGGTTGTAAACGAGATCTTCTTATTTTTATCGTTTATTTTGAACACAGCACTGTCATCAAGTGAGTTTAATATAGTATTACCAAACTCCGCAAGTATTAATTCATTTATAAGATCCTGCATAAGTTTTCCGCCGCTTCCATGCGACAATGTTATTTTTTTTTCATCCACTACGTTTTCCTCCATATCTATAATACGCCGAGCATGCCCCTTCAGATGAAACCATACAGGGGCCGACCGGCATGGCCGGATTACATTTTTTCATAAACAATGGGCACTGATCAGGGTTAATAACCCCTTGCAGCACGTCCGCGCATCGGCACGCGGTTTTTTTCTGCTTAGGGAGCTTAACGGTAAATTTTTCCAGCGCATCAAAGCTCTTAAATGCCTTGCGTAAAAACAGTCCGCTTTCAGGCATCAAACCCAATCCGCGCCACTGCGCGTCACCAACCTGAAAAATCCTATTGATCATTTTCCGGGCACTGATATTACCTTCAGGGTGTACACAACGGATATATTGTATTTCCACTTTAGGGTCATTGCTAATAATTTGTTCAAGAAGCATATTAATTGACTGCAGAATATCAATAGCCTCAAAACCGGCTATCACACAGGGAATTCTATAAGTTTCGGCCAAAAAAGCATACGGTTTTGACCCGATTATCACACTTACATGGCCTGGAAGAAGAAATCCGCTTATTTCACTTTTTGCAGAGCCTGCCAGTATCTTCAATGCGGGCGGAATTATCTTATGCGCGGGCATTATATAAAAATTTTTCAGCTTTTGGGCCTTAGCCCTTAATATCGCGGCTGCTATGGTCGGTACAGTTGTTTCAAAACCAATAGCAATATGTATAACATTTCTATCTTTATTTTCTTTCGCAATTTGCAGGGCATCAAGGACCGAGTAGACAATCCTTATATCCCCACCTTGCGCCTTTAAATCCTGCAGGCTGGATTTAGTCCCGGGAACTTTCATCATATCGCCGAATGTAGTAACAATTACCCCTTCGATATTAGAAAATCCTATAGCCCTGTCTATATCCTCCTGGGACGTAACGCAAACCGGGCATCCCGGCCCTGAAATCACACGGATATTGCCCGGCAGAATTTTGCGTATACCATAACGGAACATGGCCACAGTATGCGTACCGCAGGCCTCCATTAAGGCCGCATCTGTTTTGATTTTCTTTGCATTTTTTTCGATCAACTTAATTAGTTTCTCAGCAACCCTGCTATTTCTAAACTCATCAACATACTTCATAATATTATTTCCTTGTATTAGTCTAAAAGCACAAATAAGCCGCAATGCCCAAATCACATCCTACAGGTAAAAACAACAATTTCAGCTTTCAACTCGCAAACACACAACTCGTAACTATACTTTTTTCTTTTCCACCTGTAAACGCGCTAACCTTTTTCAAACATTTCATTTAAAAGTTTTAGTGTTTCTTTAGCATTACTTTCGCTTATCACCTCAATTGCAAAACCGGCATGCAGCAGAACATAATTGCCTACTTTGACATCAGGCGTAAGCTCTATTCCAATTGTTCGCTGAGCCCCTCCGGCTGAAATAACAGCCGTGTTTCCCTTGATGCTTTTAATTTTCACAGGTATTCCTAAACACATATGATACTCCAGTTACAAGTTACTCATAACTCGTAACTTATAACTTCTTTTCCTATAGTCCACCCGCAATAACCGCCTGTCCTAAAGATAAACCTGTGTCTCCCAGGAACAATGGTTGAGGTTTATGCACAGTAAATTTTTTATTCATCAGCCCCTCGGTTACCTGCTTTGTAATGATGTCATTAAAAAACACACCGCCTGAAAGAGTCACCTCGTTAATTTTATCGCGTTTTCTAATTTTCAAACACATAGCAACAAGCATTCGCGAAAAAGTATTATGAAAACACGCGGCAATATCAGCTATGCTTTTCTTTCTCGTTAAATCATAGACTATCGCGCGGATCATCTTATCAGTATTTATAACAAAAAGGCCGTTTTTTTTATTTATAGAAAATTTATAGACTCTTTTTTTTTCAGCATTTGCTCTCTCAGCCAGCTTTTGCAAGGCTATTGCAGCTTGAGCCTCATATTCTATTTTCCCGCAAAAACCGCAAATGCCTGAAATCCCGTCAAACAGCCGTCCAGCGCTTGATGCCAGAGGGCTATTCACATTCTGCTCGATCATTTTGATCAAAATATTTATAACGTAAGCCTTCTTTTTTATCCACGGAAGTTTTAATGATAATAACTTTCTGCCATAAACCTTATACAGCAATGCCACACCTACTCTCCAGGGCTCAACAACCGCCTTATCAGCTCCCGGTAAAGCAATATCATTAAGGCGGCCTACACGTTTATACTCCCCTTCATCATAGCATATAAATTCGCAGCCCCAAACTTTTCCGTCAACGCCCAGGCCTGTGCCGTCACACGATATCCCGATAACCTTCTTATTTAAAATATCAAGAGAGGCAAGCGCCGCCCCAACATGAGCATAATGATGCCCTACCGCTATTATTCGGATTGCTCCAGGTTTTTTATCCTTTAGTTCACGCGCGAGCCTTGTGCTCAAGAATAAGGGATTTAGATCATGCGCGATAATCCGTGGTTTTTTGTGAAGTTTTCTTAATTGTCTATCCAGACTTTTTTTATATTTTTCATA
>JAKLQT010000204.1 GCA_022013205.1 Candidatus Omnitrophota bacterium
CTTTTCCCTTCATCCCCAGATTAAGCTTAAGGTCGTTGAGCATTTCCGGCTCCCAAAAATGAAAATTTATCTGCCAAAAATCAAACGGCGCGCTTACCGCGATCACGCTATCAATACTTCTGTTTCGACTAGACTCAATAAGCGCGACCGCCGCGCCAAGAGAAAACCCGATCACTCCCACGCGTTTATAATTTTGCTCCTTAGCATATTTAACAACCGTTGCCAGATCATTATGTTCTTCTGCTGTCCAACTGAACAAACCGGAACTTTTCCCATGCCCCCTGAAATCAAACGCGATAACATCATAATATTCAGCCAACGCCTTTGCTATATTTTTAAACAAGTACGCGTCTTTGTTATTATAGAAACCATGCGCGAGCACAATCACATAATCATGTCCGCACATATAAGTATCAAAAGCTATTTTTTGCTTATCCGCGGTTTCTAATATCTTATTTTTCATTCTCACGCCTTATTTCCCCCTGGGTAAAAAGCTCCTGCGCCATAACCTTAATTCCTTTTAGATCAAGTTTACCTGTTCCCAGCACAGGTATTTTTTCTACGCGGTAAAAATTCGTTTTCTTGGGTATCCATAAATTCGGCATCCCCTTTTCCGCTAAAGACCGTAAAACACCATCAACATCTATATCTGTTGCATACAATACTACTAACCGTTCTCCCTTTTTTTCATCCCCAAGCGCGGTAACCGCGCAAACCGGCTCGGTTGCCCCTAAAATCTCCATTATCTTTTCTTCTATCTTAATATGGGGGACCATTTCCCCGCCGATCTTGCTAAAGCGGCTTAAACGGTCGGTTATTTTAATAAATCCATCAGAGTCAATCATTGCTATATCGCCGGTTATATACCAGCCATCCTTAATAACCTCATCAGTTTTCTGAGGATTATTAAGATACCCTTTCATAACATTAGGGCCTTTGATAAGCAGTAACCCTTCCAAATCAAATGGTAAAATTTCAAACGTATCCGGATCAACAACCTTCGCCGCGACCCCAGGCAAAGGATGCCCGACTTTACCGGCCTTATGTCCAACCTGAACAATACGTTTATCTCGGGACACATAATCCGGATACCCTATGGACACAATTGGTGAAAGCTCAGTCGCTCCATAACCTTCCAGCGGCATAATGCCGTATTTTTCCTTAAAAGCCTCGGCAAGCTGCTGCTTAAGCTTTTCCGCTCCGGCTACAGCAAACCGCAAAGTTCTAAATTGCTCCTTGGAGCACCTGCGCAAATAAGCGGATAAAAACGTAGGCGTACCCATGATAATCGTTGCCTTATATTTCTCAGTCAAACGCCCGATTACTGCCGCGTCCATAGGATTATGATGATAAACCACTCCTATGCCCGCTCCTACAGGAAAACATAATGTCGCGGTAAACCCGAACGAATGAAAAAAAGGCAAAGCGCCCACAACTATGTCGTCCGGCTTGATATTAAACACCTGATAAAATCCTTCGATATTAGAAAAAATATTACCATGCGAAAGCATAATCCCTTTAGGATCTCCTGTAGAACCGCTGGAAAAAATCACCGTCGCCGGATCATCGATGTTTTGCTTATCCCCATCAACACCCAAAAGCCTTATCAGAAACGCGGGCATAAGGCTTAACGCTAAAGCCTTTATCCTGTCTAAGGCTCTGATGCCTTCATTTATATCCTCTAAAAAGATCATCTCCTTACATTCTTTTATATCAACCTTCTGCAGAAACTTCCTTGAAGTTACAATACTCTTCATCCGGCATTGTTTTTGGCAGGAATCAAAAGATTCAGCCGACAAAGTAAAATTTAAATTAACCGGAACCTTTCCGGCAAACATAACCGCCCCATTAACAATAGAGCCCATACAAGAAGAAGGAAGAAGCACTCCTACCATTTCATTAGTCTCCATGGGGCAGCGCTTTTTAGGAAACAGCTTGCTTTTAAACAGCAGTACTGCCGCCAGGGTTTTTAAATAATTAAACCTTAACCCCGTAGAATCAGCCATGCAAAATTTTAACGGTTGATTTTTAACACTATCAATAAACGATAAATGCAGTTTTTTTCGATAAACCCCTCTTAACTTACACGCCGCTGCGCCCAGCTCCTGCACCGCGATTCGCACCTGATAGTCCCTGGATTCAGCAGGCATAGCCTTACCAAAAACAACAGTCAAGGGATAAGGCGTCTTTCTCGGTAATTTCCAGAAATATTTACCGTCTTGAAAACTAAAAATACTCCCCCAGATATTATCAAGATACATGGGAATAATCGGCGCGCCGGCTCCCTGCATAATCTTTTCAAATCCCCTGCTAAAGGCAAGCATATTCCCGGTGCGGGTAAGCCCCCCTTCAGGAAAAATACAAACCAGATCTCCTTGTTCAATAGCCGCGCGTGCCTCCTTTAATGAGCGAAGAATTGCCTTAGGCCCATCCTGATAATCTACCGGAATCACTTTCATTACCTTAGATACCTGATGAATAAACGGAATGTTATATATCTTCCTATACATAATGAATCTTACCGGCCGGCTTAATGAGGCTAAAGCGATAACAGCATCAATATACGAAACATGATTACAGACTAAAAGCGCGCCCCCTTCACTAGGCACATTTTCAGCACCCTCAACTTTTAAGCGGTAAAATGTATGCGTAACTATCCAGTTAACCAGCCGCACAAAGGCTATCGGCAATGTTTTTAATATATATAAGGTTGCCATCACAGACAATACCCCTAACGTCAAAAAAGTTTGCGTGGGACTGGCCGCGAATTTTACCCCCACCAGCCAAATAAACAAAGAACCCAAAAGAGTCGCCAGCGCGGTAACAATATTCATGGCTCCCAAAAACTCGCCTCGTTCTCCCTGAGGGCTTCTGGTCTGAAAATAAGCATTCAGGGGAACTGTGTAAAACCCGGCTGATATTCCAAGTAAAAGCAAGACTATTGCCGCGCTTAAGCAGCTTAAACCTTGTATCCCTAAAATTGAACAAAATACAGTAAGCCCTATTGCCCCTAGAGGGACAAGCCCGAATTCAATCTGTCCTCCAGAAAGGCGGCCGGCCAAAACACTGCCTATGCCTATCCCCAAAGCTACTATCGCCAATAACATCCCGGTTTGCGAATCGCCGGCCGACAACATATTTTTCGCGTAAAGCAAAATATTCATCTGAAAAACCGCCCCTAAAAACCAAAAATAGCTTATAGCGCATAAACATAAAAACAACGGCTTATCCTTCCTGATTATTTTTAATATAGCTAAGCTGCGTTTAAACCCGTTAAGGTTAAATTCGGCATTTGGCCGGGCCGCGATACCTTTACGTATCCGCAGGGAAATAATTAATCCGATTACTGATAAAGCAATTAAAATAACAGACGCCATCCATACATTAGGATCAAAAATCTCTTTAATCCTGCCGCCAAAAGCACTCCCTAAAA
>JAKLQT010000025.1 GCA_022013205.1 Candidatus Omnitrophota bacterium
ACAGACGAGACAGAGGCTCTTCGATCTTCCTTTTGGCCTTGATTCAATTCAGTTGAAGGTTCCTTATCCATATCTTCACTTTCTCGATTAATTTAACTATAGTAATTGTTATTTTAACTAAACATAATACTTACGCAGTGCTTTCATTATTTCTCTATTACAGCTTAAAAAAAACCTTATTTTATAACCAAATCTTTGTAAAATCTCAGAGGGAAAATCACAAATATAAGGAGAAACTACCGCCGCGATCAAAACATCACCTTTCTTTTCTAAAGGCAGAATTTTATATTTAAAGGCAAAATCTTTAGGTATTATTTTAAGCGCATCTTCCTGGACATTATAATTTGAAACAAGTATATAACCATAACCATTTTGAATGGCCAATGCTGTTTCGACCTCTTCTTTAGTCACATAAGACATATCAACTAAAATTTCCCCCAGCATTTTTTTTCCAATAAATTCTTCCTTGATCTGGAGGCCTAAAGCCTCCTGTACCTGCTCTTCGGAAAGGTCAGTTGTTTGACAGAGGAATTCACCTATCTTAAATTTCAGTTTTCTTTTTTTTGACATGATTTAATTTACACCATTCTCGTGCGATTTCAGAATAAACTATTTAAATTTCTTAATTTCACTTGCAGCCAAGCAGGCAATTTTACGGTCCTTATCACTCTTCATTTGCGTAAGCAAAGCTTTACTTTTCTGAGTACCTATTTTGCCCAACGCTAATATTAATTCTTCTTTTAAATTATTATCCTGATGAGTTAAAAAAAATTTTAAGGCCTCGATGATTTTATCATTCTTAAATTCAGCCGCGAATCTTATTAATACTAACAATTTTTTAATGTCATACTCCTTGCTTAAATAACTGATGATTTCCTCGACCGCGATATTTTCCATTTTTTTTAAAATATTCACGATCTTACGCTGGTAAATATAACTTTCAAAAGGATCAAACATTTTTTCCTCTTCCAAGCTGGAAAGAATCAAAACACGTAAAGCCTTAGGGCCAAACCGCACAATCATATCCTCGATCATTTCGATATATTCAGCGGAAGAATCTTTTAGCTCATTAATGAGAATGTCTATGATTTCTATATTAGAAGGCTGCTGCAGAAAATTCGCGACAAGGTTTCTAAGTTCCTTATCCTGCGGAGGTTGCTCCTGCCCTGCCTTAAGCGCGGCAAATTTAAAAAGGCTTTCCAAAAGTCTATTTAAGCAAGAGAACCTTTTGCGCATAACCCAACGTTTTACACTAATCGCGCTTTTTGTTGAAGATATAACCCAATTAATAATACCCTGGACACCTTCAAGCAATAATTTATAATTATCCCGGTTATTTTCTTTTGTAACATAACCGGTATAAACTTCTATTATTTTACAAAAAAGTTCATCAAATTCATCGGTATCGCAGGTAAATAAGGATAATGAAAACATGCTTAAATCAAATAGTACAGCTCTATCTTTAAACGCAGCTTCTTGCATTTGCCTTAAGAATTGAGAAATAAGCTTATTAAAATCACTTTTTTTAGGTAAAGAGGCTAAATCTTCTATTAATTTTTTTACATTATCAATACCCATATCAGGATACAAAGCCGCGGGTAAATTTAAAAGCCCCTGCAACCTGTCTTCAAGAGCTTGACTCTTATAATCTTTCTGCGTAATAAACGATATCTCGCTTTCTTCTAATCCCTTTTTCCTTAATTCCTGTTCCAATTTAGTTAATATTTTATTTTTTCTGGCATCATCAAAAATAAGCTTATTTACCAATTCACGCATATTAAGTAAATTAGTTTTATCATGAGAATAACCGCTAATAATCATTTCAATTATTTCATCATCCGAGAATTTAGCTACTACTTCTTTTATTATATCCATTTTTGGGTCTTTAGAATCCTGCGCGATTAAAACAACTTCATTGCGCGTTTCGGCATTCAGATTTTTCAATAGTTTTACTAACTCATTTTTATAATCTGTCCAGCCGCCCGGTAAGATCTGCTCTCCTAAATTGCCAATACTCTCTGTTATAATTTTAGCTTTCTCCGCGCTTGAAGATGCCTTACCCGCCACCTTAACTATATTAGCCGCTACCTCTTCAGGAACACTTTGCATCAGATTCAAAACAGCGTTCTTATCCACATTGGCAGAGGACGCCTTTCCTGTAAGAAAATCCGTTAGAACCATCGAAATAAGCCTCTCTTTAACCGGGTGTTTCACGCTTGACATCGCCATTTGGCCATAATCCGCCACATTTATCTTTATATTATTAATCCCCTTTTCTTTCAATAAAACTACAACCCCTCCCCTTGTTCTGATACTATCGGGTTCTTCAGCAAAAATATTCAGGAACTCAACCAATTCAGTTTCTTCTAAAGAGGGAAGAAACTGTAACGCTTTTACATCCAACTCGATCATTGAAGAAACAAAATTACTAATAACCGCTTTCTTCTCCGCCTTTAACGGAATACGCCTGCCATTGATAAGTAAAATTTTTTCTACCTCACTAAAGGTTAAACTTTGCCCGCTCTTAAGCATTTCCAGCAGCTGCTCATAAACTCGTTTTATTGATTCCTCTCTTATCCGATTTTTAGGCGGGTACAAACCCATATTTTTTACCGCGTTATAAATAAGTTTGATAAGATCACCTATCTGAGATAATGCCTCTGCATCAATCTCCGCGGTGATTTGCTTTATCTGCGGCTGCGATACCTTCTGCCCGGATTCATGCGCAAGTTCTCCGCTCAAAATTTCAATGTAATCATCTACTTGGCGCGGATTAAACAACGCTAAGGAATTTTTTGTTAAAATCTGATTATATTCTTTAAGTTTCGCTTTATTATCAGCCATGTTATAATGATACAATAAATCACCCGCGGCAGCGGAAGGATTACGCGCGTAAAGTTCGGAAATCACCTTTCCCGCCTTATTATGTAAGCCGTTTTTTTGAGCGAATGTCAGCTCATTATAAAAAGCTTTTTGCAGATAACTGCTATTAAAATTAAATCCCTTGGCTTTGTCTGCTTCCATAATCATAAACTTCTGCTTGGCGCGATCTATCAACTCCAACAAATACCCTTCATTTTTTTCAACCAATCCTCGTAAAGTTTCCAGATGAAAATCTTCCCCAATCAGTGCCGCCTGCGCCAGCATTTCCTTTGTTTCTGAGTCTAATCCTTTAATCCTACGCTTCATTATTTCATCCAAAGAAGCCGGGATATCTACATTTTTTAATACATTCATCTGCCACTTTTTATCTTTGTAAAAAATTGTTTCACTTTCAATTAAATATTTTAATAATTCTTCGATAAAAAGCGGATTCCCCTGGCCTAAGCTATGAATTGATTCAAAAAAATTATTTTCAGCGTCAATATTCGAAAAAATATTACCAACCAGCTCCTTCGTCTGCTCAAGAGAAAAACAAGGTATTTCTATAAGGGAAAGATTCACTGTCTTTTTTGGGTTAGATAAAAAATCCAGGCAGGGGGAACTCACGTTTTTTAATTCATCCTCACAAAGGCAGCCGCAGATAAGAAGTTTTCGGCCGCTCTCCCACTCAATAAAATAGTTCAGTAATTCAAAAGTAGCTTTATCCAGCCACTGAATGTCATCAAAACATAACAATAATCCATTTTGCCGGGATATTTCAATAAATAAGTTTCTTAAGGCCTTAAATAAATTAATGCTCAATTCTTTGTCTTCCGCGTTAAATCCTGTATGAAAAGCTTTAGGATCGCTTTTTAAGCTCTCTCTTAAAGAAGGGATTATATACATCAATGCCTCTACTTCTTGCGGGGATAAAAAATAAACAGCATTGAAAAATACCTCATTTTTTTTGAAATATTTTCCTAACGCTTGCGCGATAGAATAGTACGGCTCCTCTATATGCTTCGGCTGACACTCTACCTTAAGGCACATCGCGCCCTCTTTAGAAACATCCTTATCAAATTCTTTTATGATTCTTGTTTTGCCTATGCCCATTTCACCTTTAACAAAAACTAAAGGTGTTTTTGCCGCGCTAGAATTTTGCCATGCTTTTTTAAGCATAGCAATCTGTGCTTGCCTGCCAATAAATTTACGGCATGGAAAAATCCTAAGCATTTCTTTTTTCGCTACTATCCCCCTAGTAACTTCATTAACCGCGGAAATCCTGTTTTTCCCCTTCTGCTTAGAAAGGTAAAGCGCCCGGTCAGCGTTCTCTATCAACTCTTCCTCTAACGTACCGTCATACGGATAGATAGCAAATCCTCCGCTAATGCTTACATGAATTTTTTCCCCATCTTTTCTCTCAACAATATTCCGGTTTATTCCCGTAATAATACGCTCCCCAATTATAGAAGCTAATTTATACCCTACTTCTTTGGACAAAATTATAAATTCATCTCCCGCGTATCGAATCACAACATCGTCATCTCTCACGGAGTGATTAAAAATCTCCGCTACACTTTTTAAAACCGCGTCTCCGGCTAAATGGCCGTACGTGTCATTAATATGCTTAAAATCATCAATATCAATAATAAACACACATAATTCAAGATTATTTTTCTCAGCATTTTTTAAACTTTCGGGGAAAATTTGATCCAGATAATAACGGTTAAACAAACCCGTTAGGGGATCAATATCAGCGGCACGCTTTTCTTCAGCAAAATTGTGGGAAAAACTTCCATGTTCATTCATATTAACAATATATCCTTACTACTGTTATGTTAATTCTATTTTTAGCGTAAGTCAATATATTTTTTAGCCTCTCTACTATAAAGTAAATGATGTAAGATACAGCCCTGCACAGAATAGCGCGGATTAAAATATGCCCCTTACATATAAAAAACGCCCCCTATTAAGCCGGAGGCGTTTTTTATGCGTTCTAAAGGGATCGCCTTTACAATACAATCGTTCTTTTCAGAACGGACTAACTTTTTAAAATTATCTCTATATTTATCTAAATTACTCCCTGATCTAACATTGCGTCAGCGACTTTAACAAAGCCTCCGATATTAGCGCCGTTCACATAATCAATATATTTTCCCTGTTTGCCGTATTTAACACAGGTTCCATGAATAGAAATCATAATATCGTGCAATTTACTATCAACTTCTTCTCGTGACCAGGATAATCTCATGCTATTCTGGCTCATTTCCAGGCCTGAGACTGCTACTCCGCCGGCATTAGCTGCCTTACCCGGCGCGTATAAAATCTTTGCCTGCTGAAACACCTTAATAGCTTCCGGTGTTGAGGGCATATTAGCGCCTTCGCCAATAGCTATACAACCGTTTTTAACAAGCGTATTAGCATCCTTTTCCGTAATTTCATTCTGAGTAGCACTAGGAAAAGCAATATCACATTTTACATCCCATGGCTTTTTATTTTCGTAATGCTTACAGTCAAAATGCTCAGCGCATTCCTTGATACGGCCGCGTTTGATATTTTTAATATCAAACACACATTTTAATTCTTTGCCGTCAATTCCGCCTTTATCGTAAATATATCCGCTTGAATCGGATAAAGTCACAACTTTTGCTCCTAATTCAATCAGTTTTTCAACTGTATATTGAGCAACATTACCGGAACCGGAGACAGCGCAAACTTTACCTTTAAGGGATTCTCCTCTTGTCTTGAGCATCTCCTGAACAAAATAAACGCACCCGTACCCTGTGGCTTCCGGCCTGATTAAACTTCCGCCCCAGTTAAGCCCTTTACCTGTAAGCACGCCGGTAAATTCATTACGCAGTCTTTTATATTGGCCATACATAAATCCAATCTCCCGGCCGCCGACACCGATATCACCAGCCGGAACATCCGTATCAGAACCAATATGTCTTTGTAATTCGGTCATGAAGCTTTGACAAAATCTCATTACCTCATTATCAGACTTTCCTTTAGGATCAAAGTCTGAGCCTCCTTTACCTCCGCCCATAGGAAGAGTGGTCAAAGCATTTTTAAAGACCTGTTCAAAAGCCAAAAACTTCAGAATCCCTAAATTTACAGTTGGATGAAAACGAAGCCCGCCTTTATACGGCCCGATAGCACTGTTCATTTGTATACGAAAACCACGATTAACTTGAACTTCCCCTTTATCATTAAGCCATGGAACCCGAAACATAATTACTCTTTCCGGTTCTACTATCCTTTCCAGAATTTTAGCCTTAGCGTATTTAGGATTCTTTTCAATAAAAGGCATTATGCTCTCAACTACCTCGAAAACCGCTTGGTGAAATTCACTTTCACCGGGATCTCTTTCAATAAGACTATCCATAAACCGCTTTACTTTTTCACTAGCCATTTTTCCCTCCTTTTTTGATTTTGCGTATTTTAATAAAAAAAGGCATTCCCCCGCGTGCTTGGGAACGCCTTTGTTCCTTCATTCATCAATACCCACATTGTACTGTAATAAGAAGCTATCAAAACCAATCTATTTTGTCAAGCAGAAACTTCTTCCCCCAACTCCTAGATAGAAAACACGTTTCCTTTGATCAT
>JAKLQT010000205.1 GCA_022013205.1 Candidatus Omnitrophota bacterium
AAAAGATGCTGGACAAATTTTACGCTCAACACCAATTCTCCCTATCTGTTTAACAAGCAAAGGAAACGTGTTTTCTATCTAGGGGAAACAAAGCCAAAAGTTGACAATTAATTCTTATGATGCTATACTTTAAATAAGAATAATTTATATATGCATATTAAGTACTTTTAAAATGTATAAATAAACAAGAAAGGAGGCAGCTGTGAACAGGAATAATCTGTTTATTCAGCGTAGATTTCAGGTTCAGGAGGATAGATTAAATGATAATATCCATTTTCTCAGGTCATTATATATAGCTTATTATTATTTTAAAGGCAATGAACTTTTTGTAACCAAGTATGCCCTCTGCGTAAAATTTACAAAGACAAAGCAGCAGCTAAATAAACTTTTAAGTAAATAATAGTTAAAGTGATGGTGTTATAATAAAAGCTCCTTATTTTGAGGAGCTTTTTTATTTGACAAATCGGTCTAAATCTAGTAAAATCTTTGAGTTAAGTAATTTAATTATAAGTTTTCGGAGAATCACACAAGATGTATGACCTATCAGAGATTGAGAATGGCCTTAAAGTAGCTACCTGTAAATTGCCAAATACAAGGGCTGTTGCCATAGGGCTATGGGTAAGAACCGGCGGCAGGTATGAGCAGAAAAATTTAAACGGTATTTCTCATTTATTTGAACATATTGTTTTTAAGGGTTCGCAAAAAAGATCCTACCGGAAGATTAAGGAGTCTATAGAGGGCGTCGGAGGCATGTTAAACGGCTTTACCTCTGAGGAAGTAACCTGTTTTTTAGCAAAGGTAATGGAAAAACATCTGCCGCTTGCATTGGATGTCTTACTCGATATGCTGCTGAATCCGTTAATACGTCAAATTGATATTGATAAGGAAAGGCTTGTTATTTTTGAGGAAATAAAAATGTATTTTGACCTTCCGCATCATCTTGCGTATGATAATTTGCAGAAAATGCTTTGGCCTCGGCATGCGCTGGGGCGAAACCTGGCAGGGGAAGTTGGGACACTTAATAAAATTAATAAGGAGCAATTGCCGCAATACAAGAAAAAGTATTATGACCTTAATAATATGCTTGTGTGTGTGAGCGGAAATATTGAACATTCTAATTTGCTGAAAATGCTTAAGAGAATTTTCAAATTAAATCCTGGCAACAATAGTCCCGGGTATAGAAATCGCGGGTTTGCTCCGGTAATAACCAGGCAAAAAGTTTCATGTGTCAGCATAATTAGTAAGCAAACCCAGCAGTCACATCTTGTTTTGGGAGCTCACGCGCTAAAGCGTGGGCATCCCCTGCGGTATGCTTTAACAATTTTACATATAATACTCGGCGCTAATATGTCCAGCCGCCTTTTTAATGAAATGCGTGAAAAACGAGGATATGCCTATGAGGTCGCAACCTTAATAAAAGGTTTTGATGATACCGGTGCTTTTATTGTTCACGCTGGTGTCGTTAATAAGAAACTTGTAAACGCGTGCGGCTTAATTCTCAAAGAATTAAAAAAGACCTGTAATCATCCTGTAAAGGATCGTGAACTGGCAAGAGCTAAAGAGTATTTTTCAGGCCAAATGCTGATGGCTTTAGATGACGCTTTAGAGCGTATGATCTGGGTGGGAGAAAAACTGATTAATAGAAGGAAGGTTTTGCATCCAAATGAAATAATTAAATCCATAGAGGCGGTTACCCCTGATGATATTATGAAAGTTGCCAATTTAATATTCAAAAAAGGAATTTTTAATCTTTCTGTAGTCGGGCCGGTCGATGAAACCAAAAATAAAAAATTAGTTGGGCTTTTGAAAGGGTTTAAGTCATGAAAAGAGAAAAAATACTGATTGCTCCTTCAATCCTATCGGCTGATTTTGGCCGCCTGGGGAATGAAGTTAAATCTGTTGAGAAAGCAGGCGCTGACTGGATTCATGTTGACGTGATGGACGGCCATTTTGTGCCGAATATCACCATAGGGCCTGCGGTTGTAAAAAGTCTAAGAAATAGGACAACATTACCGCTGGATGTGCATTTAATGATTAGCGATCCATGGTTTTTTCTGGATGATTTCATAAATGCCGGTAGTGCGTTGATTACAGTACACAGCGAGGTGTGCTCTTTATCTTTAATAAAAAAAATAAAAGCTAAATTGACCGTAAACAAAGTTCGCTTAGGTATAAGCTTAAATCCGGGTACTCCTCTTAAAAAATTATATAAATTACTTGATTTAGCCGATCTTATACTGCTGATGAGCGTCAATCCCGGATTTGGAGGACAGTCTTTTATGCCGGTTGTTATCCCTAAACTTCGGGCGCTGCGAAAGATATTTTTAAGGGATATTGAAGTTGACGGCGGTATTACCGATAAAACAGCACCTGCGGTTATTGAAAACGGGGCAAATATACTGGTCTCAGGTTCTTATTTGTTTAACGCGAAAAATAGGGCACAAGCGATTAGAGAGTTAAAAAATGGATGATATAAAATTCGGCACTGACGGATTCCGCGCGGTTATTGCCGATGAATTTACCTTTGAGAATATCTCAAGAATAGCGCGGGCGCTTGCCTGTTATCTAAAAAAAAGGGAAAAGCAGCAGTTTCATAAAGGTGTTATTGTCGGATATGACTGCCGTTTTCTGTCGGATAGGTTTGCTATGCGGGCAGCAGATATTCTAGCTGCTTGCGGTATTCCTGTATGGATGACTAAAAGCCCGGTACCTACGCCGGCAATAAGCGCTTATATCAGAGAAAACTCACTGCCGTGCGGAGTGAGCATTACTGCAAGCCATAATCCGCCTCATTTTAACGGTATCAAAATAAAAAATAAATTCGGGGCATCGGTTGGAAAAGACGTAACAAGGGAAATAGAATCACTTATAAAAAACAGGTGTAAAGCAGGGGGGAAGAAGGCCCCGGCTAAGATCGAATATGTAGAAATAATCCGGCCGTATATCTCTTTGCTAAAAAGATATTTAAATTTTAAGCTGCTTAAAAAATCGCGCTTTAATGTCGTTGTTGACGCGATGCACGGTTCAGGAGCAGGCATTGTAGAAAAAATTCTAAGTAACACCGGCTGCCGAGTTAAAGGGATTCGTACCGGCAGAGATATCCTGTTCGGCGGAGTAAATCCCGAACCAATCGCTGATAACCTGAAACTATTAAAAGAAACTGTTCTCAAAGAAAAAGCTGATCTTGGTATTGCCTTAGATGGAGACGGTGACCGTATCGGGGCAATGTGCCCTGATGGGACGTTCATAAGTTCGCATCAGGCTATATGTCTTTTACTTTTGCATTTAATTGAAAATAGAAAATTCAAAGGGAAAATTGTCAAAAGCCTGAATACCACGACACTTGTTGATAAAATCGCGCGGTATTATAATCTGCCTATGGATATAGTTGCGGTCGGATTTAAGAATATTGCCTCAAAAATGCTTAATGAGGATATTTTACTGGGTGCAGAAGAATCAGGGGGGATCGGATTTAAGGGATATATGCCCGAGCGTGACGGTGCCTTGTCCGGCTTACTGCTTCTTGAGATGATGGCATATAAAAGAAAATCTATTCTTGAGCTTATGAATCTCATGGAAAAGCGATTCGGAAAATTTGTTTATATGCGCAGGGATTTAGATGTGAAATTAAAAAAGGCTCTGCCGCCTTTGAAATATATAATAGGTAAAAAGGTGTCGCGAATAGAGAACTTTGACGGAACCAAATATACTCTTGCTGATGAAAGCTGGCTTATGATAAGAGCCTCAGGCACAGAGCCAATCGTCAGAATTTACGCTGAAGGGGCTGCTAAAGCAGATACGCGCAAACTTATTGAATTCGGATCTGATTTAATATGAATATAGAACTTATTAGAAATTTCTCCATAATTGCTCATATCGATCATGGTAAATCCACTCTTGCGGACCGGATGCTTGAAATAACCCATTCGGTTGTGGGACGTGAATTGCATGAGCAAATGCTTGATAATATGGATCTGGAAAGAGAGCGCGGCATTACGATCAAGGCCTCGGCGGTCAGGATTTTTTATAATGCCCGCGACGGTAAGAAATACCAGCTTAACCTTATTGACACTCCCGGCCATGTAGATTTCAGTTACGAGGTAGCAAAATCACTTTCAGCTTGCGAGGGTGCGCTTTTACTGGTTGATGCGGCTCAGGGAATTGAGGCGCAGACAGTAGCTAATTTTTATCTGGCTGTTGAGCAAAAACTCAGGATAATTCCAGTTGTAAATAAAATTGATCTTCCGCACGCTCATCCGGAAGCTGTCATACATCAAATTCAAGATATACTTTGTATCGATGACCAGCCGTTGCTGGCAAGCGCTAAACAGGGTACAGGAATAACTGAAATACTTGAAACAATTGTTGAAAAGATTTCTCCTCCGGCGGGCAGCAGTAAGAATCCTTTACAGGCGCTGATATTTGATTATGAGTTTGATTCTTATAAAGGTGTGATTGTCTATGTACGGGTTATGAACGGGAAAATTGAGCCTGACATGTTCGTAATGCTCATGAATTCAGGCAAAAAGTACGAGGTTCTTGAGATAGGGGTTTTTACTCCCTCGCCGCAAAAAGTAGATAGCCTTTCCTGCGGAGAAGTAGGATATATATGCTGCAATATTAAAGACCCGGCAGATGTATTAATCGGGGATACAGTTACGGGCTTTAAAAAGCCGGCTGAGAAACCGCTGCCCGGCTTTAAGAAGACCCTGCCGCTTGTATATGCAGGGCTTTATCCTGTAAACAGTAAAGATTTTGACCATCTTCGCGCTAGCCTGCACAAACTTAAATTAACTGATTTTGGCTTTGTTTTTGAAACGGAAAGCAGCCCTTCGCTTGGATTCGGGTTTCGTTGCGGTTTTCTCGGCCTTTTACATATGGATATCGTTCAGGAACGTTTAGAGAGAGAATTTGAGTTGAATCTTATTGCCACAACTCCAAGTGTAGTATACCGTGTAAAGCTTACAAACGGCAGTACGGCCGAAGTGGATAACCCTGCTAAATTTCCTGAACCGCAGCAGATTGATTTTATTGAGGAGCCGTATATCAAAGCTTTTATGATTGTCCCGCATGATTGTCTTGGGCTGGTTATGAGCCTGGGGCAGTCTAAAAGGGGAATTCATAAAAGCAAGGAATTTCTTGACGAAAAAAGGATGATGCTCACCTACGAATTTCCCTTAGCTGAGATTATTGTTGATTTTTATGATAAATTGAAGTCTATAACCCGCGGATACGGATCACTTGATTATGAGGTGATCGGGTACAGGTATACTAAATTAGTTAAGCTGGATATTCTTATAAACGGAACGCCGTGTGATGCTTTGTCTTTTCTGGTGCACAAGGATAACGCGCATTATAAGGGGGGCCAGGTTGTGACAAAACTGCGTGAGCTTATCCCGAGACAGCTTTATGAGGTCGCGATACAGGCAGCGATCGGCTCCAGAGTAATATCCCGCCAAACAGTTAAAGCGATGGGAAAAAATGTTACGGCTAAATGCTACGGCGGAGATATCTCCAGAAAAAGAAAACTATTGGAAAAGCAGAAACTAGGGCGAAAGAGGATGAAGCAGTTCGGGAAAGTGCAAATCCCTCAGGAAGCTTTTATGGCAGTCCTGAAAATATAAAATCAATCGTTAACAAAAGGAAATCAATGTTAAAAGAAAAACCAGAGTTATCTAAGAAATCATTTTGGCAAAAAGCTAAACCTGTGGTCAAAGAGTACGGAGAATCACTGCTGATTGCTTTCGTGCTGGCAATGCTAATCAGAACATTTGTTGTTCAGGCATTCAAGATCCCTACGGGGTCAATGAAACCTACTTTTACTGAAGGGGACCGTATACTAGTTAATAAATTTATTTATAAGTTCCGCGAGCCGCAGCGGGGCGATGTCATTGTTTTTAAATATCCGGAAAACATGAAACTGGCTTTCATTAAACGGCTTATCGGTAAATCAGGAGAAAATCTTGAAATTAAAAACGGCAGAATATTAATAGATGACAAGAAAATAACTGAAAAGCAGATAAACGCGAATTTTTATTACAATCGCGGTGATTACGGAGGCGCCGGCCAGGAGATAAAAGTCCCGGCGGACGCGTTTTACGCCCTTGGAGATAATAGCGCTAACAGCAGGGATTCGCGCTATTGGGGTTTTGTTCCCCAAAAGAATCTGATAGGCAAAGCAATACTGATCTATTGGCCGCCGTATAGAGTGCGTTTAGTAGAATAGTGGGCGCTGTTGCAAAATGCATATCTGTGGCGTTAAACGCTTGCTTACTTGTGCGGTGTACGGCCATAGGATTCTACAGCAATGATTAAATTTAGAGGGTTACGATTATGAACATTGCTAACTGGATATCAATTTTTAGAATAATTCTTATACCTTTTTTCGTTTCTACTATTGTGTATTATTCTTCGGAAAAGGATTATCTGCGCTATATATCTCTTGTGATCTTTTTCGCGGCAGTGATCAGCGACGGGGTAGACGGTTATATCGCAAGAGCCCATAAATTGCAAACAAGGCTGGGATCATTTCTTGATCCTATCGCGGACAAGCTTTTGCTTAGTGCCAGTTTTATAACCATGGCCGTTACTCAGGAAATACCCTCAGCGATAAGGCTTCCTTTATGGATCGCGATACTGGTCATCTCAAGAGACATTATCCTGGCACTGGGTTCTTTGTTGATTCATGTGCTGACAGGAAATCTAAAAATAGCTCCGAGCTTCTTAGGTAAGCTTACTACTGTATTTCAGATGTTTACGATAATATGCGTACTTTTACAGCTGCCTTTTTCTTTTTTAATCTGGGATATTGCTGCTTTTTTTACGATCGCGTCCGGATTTGATTATATTTATAAAGGGAGTAAATTGCTCAGCAATGCCGGTATTAACCATTAAGGCTATTAAATGAAGATAAAAAATATCGTTGCTATCGTCGGCAGGCCGAATGTCGGAAAATCATGCCTGTTTAATCGTCTTGTCGGAGAACGCCGGGCTATTGTGGAGCCTACAAGCGGCGTGACGAGGGACCGCGCGTACGCGGATGTTTCCTGGTGCAATAAGCAGTTTTCGATTATTGACACAGGAGGATTGGTTTTTAAAAGTAAAGAACATATCAGTGATATGATTATAAAACAGGCGCGGACCGCTATTAATGATGCTGACCTGATCCTGTTTGTCGCCGATGCCCACAGCGGCGTGCATGCTTATGATAAGGAGATACTTGATTTTATTCGAACTTTTAATAAAAAGATCATTCTTGTTGTCAATAAAGTAGATAATATGGACAGGGTAGTAACCCTTAGTGAATTCTATGAATTGGGGGTTGAAGAGATCAGTTTCATATCAGCTTTGCATGGTTTGAATATTGATGAGCTTCTTGATATGCTCGTTAAAGATATTGCCCTAATCGAAAATGATACGCACAGTGAAGAGCCTCCGGCACTAAAGGTTGCTTTGATCGGCAGGCCTAATGTCGGCAAGTCATCATTTATGAACAAACTTTTAAAGGAAGAAAGGGTGATTGTGAGTGATCAGCCTGGAACAACCCGTGACAGTATAGACACGGTTTTGCATCTTGATAATCAGAAATATATTATGATTGATACTGCCGGTATCCGCCAGAAAAAAAAACAGCAAGAGGCGATAGATATTTACTCGCGTTCAAGAACTATACAGGCGATTAAACGCAGTGATGTCTGTATTATTCTGGTCGACGCCCTTGAGGGAATTCAAAGAGACGATCTGCATATTTTCAGCCTGATCAAGGAAGAAGAAAAGTGCTGTGTTATAGCTATAAACAAATGTGATTTGGTAAAATTGGATCTTGCCGAATGCGTTAAAACAATATCTAGCCAGGCGGCGTTTATGAATTTTGCTTTTTGCGTGCTTGTCTCTGCCAAGCAAGGGAAGAACCTTAATGCTACGCTGAAACTTGTTCAGCATGCCTGCCATAACGGAAAAAGAAAGATCCAACAGCGGAAATTAGCAAAAACCCTTGAGGAGATCGTTGAACATCTGAAAAACCAGCGCTCTTATGAAGCCCTTAAACTTCGTTTTTTAACTCAGCTCAAAACAAGGCCTCCGGTTTTCGCTTTTGTTGTCAACCGGCCGGAATTGATTAAAGCGTCTTTTGAGCGCTTTCTTGAAAACAGGCTTAGAAGTCATTATGATTTTAAGGGGACTCCGATAAAAATTCTGTTTAGAAAAAAGAAAAGGTAAACACTTATGAATATTTTTTGGATTGGAACAGGCTTGTTATTAAGTTATCTTATAGGGGCTATTCCCACGGCATATATTATTACTAAAGTTGTCTTGGGTAAGGATATCAGAAAAATGGGAAGCGGCAATATCGGAGCTACTAACACGCTTCGTGTGGCTGGAAAGCTGCCGGGTGTCATCGTTCTTGTTGCGGATGTCTTAAAGGGGGTAGCCGCGGTAACGATTCTCGCTTTCTTTGTTTTGGAAAAAGTTACCTTACCTGTTGAGCTGATCAGGTCTTTATTTGGATTAGCGGCTGTTTGCGGACATATATTAAATGTTTTTTTGAGGTTTAAAGGAGGCAAAGGGGTAGCTGTCAGCGCGGGTGTAATGCTTGGGGTTGCACCGCAGGCGCTGCTGATAGGAATAATATTTTTCATTATTATCGTGGCTGTTACTAAATATGTGTCATTAGGTTCTATTTTAAGCTCTATAGTCATTCCGTTTTTTCTTTTATGGACAAAGGCGCATTATAGCTATGTGGTGCTCAGCGCGGTATTGTGCGTAATAATCGTTGCCAAACATAAACCTAATATTAAGCGTTTACTCTGCGGCAGAGAAGGAAAGGTTTTTGAAAAAAAATGAAGATTGCGATTGTCGGAGACGGAGGCTGGGGGACCGCTCTCGCGGTTCTCTTAATCAGAAAAAAATTCAAAATAAATCTTTGGGGTGCTTTCCCTGAATACGTAAAAAAAATGAAGAAAACCAGAAAGAATGAAAAATTTCTTCCGGGCATAGTTATCCCCGGATCTATTGAAATATGCGACGATATGGGAAGGGCATTAGAAGACACTAAAGTAATTATACTTGCTGTTCCGTCACAATTTATGCGAGGGGTGCTGAAAAAGATTAAAAAATTCAACACCTCTGATTCCTTGTTTTTGAGTGTGGCCAAGGGAATTGAATATAAGAGCAATATGTTAATGTCTGAGCTGATTAAGGAAGAACTTAAATGCCGGAATTTAGCAGTGCTTTCCGGGCCGAATATCGCCTATGAGGTCGCGAAAGGAATCCCCTCTGCGGCGGTGTGCGCTTGCGCTAAAAAACATACCGCGGCTTTCATTCAGGATATTTTGATGCAGAAGAATTTTCGGGTTTATACCAGTAATGATGTGATCGGGGTAGAGCTTGCCGGCGCGTTTAAAAACATCATTGCGATTGCCTGCGGCATCTCTGATGGTTTAGGCTTTGGCACAAATACAAAAGCAGCTTTATTGACGCGGGGCCTTGCTGAAATTACACGCCTCGCAATAGCCATGGGCGCTCAGCATAAAACATTCAGCGGACTCTCCGGCATGGGAGATCTTATCACCACGTGTATGAACAGCAGAAGCCGTAATCGTTGGTTCGGAGAGGAACTGGGAAGGGGAAAGACGCTTAACTCGATTTTGGAAAAAACCGAGATGGTTGTTGAGGGGATCACTACCACTAAAATCGCTGTAAAATTAGCTAAGAAATACAGGGTGACTCTACCGATAACCCAGGAAGTGTTCAGCGTATTATATGAGAATAAAAAGCCAAAAGCCGCATTGGAATCTTTAATGCGCAGAGCTAAAAAAAATGAGCTTTAACCTGAATATTTCATTGTATAGTTTAAGGAGTTTCTCCTGTACCGTGCTTGCTCTGGTATAATACATGCCCGTTACGACGATACTATGCAAATCAGCGGCGGAGAAATAGCCGGGGTTGGGTGCTGCGGAAAAGACGCTGTTCTTGATAAGTAGCGGATATAATTTAAGTTAAGGTCAAAGATTCAAATATTTTCATTGAAATTTTGCCTTTTTTGTAGTAAACTAAAATCAAGTTAGTTCCTATTTGCCGAAAAACAGAGTTTTTAAGTATATTTTGGCGATAATTAAATAACGCATTAAAGATTAATTTTTGTGATATAAGGCGGGGCGTGGCGCAGTTTGGCTAGCGCGCTTGAATGGGGTTCAAGAGGCCGGTGGTTCGAGTCCACTCGCCCCGACCATTATTACAAGGGGCAGGCTAATCAAAAAAGCAAGTATAATAACTGATATGAGCACTTATGAAAGAAGAAATTTCGTACGTATTAGCGCCAACTTTGTTGTCAGCTATTACGTGTATCCGGGGCACATAAATAGAACAGATATGACCCTTACAAGAAATATTAGCTTAGGCGGGATTTGTTTTACAACCGATAAGCATTTTGCGCCGGGAACGATTTTACACATAACATTGCGTCTTCCTAAAGTAAAAAAACTGATAGAGGCACTGGGAGAGGTTATGTATGTCAAACAGGAAATAAACAAAAAGCTGCTTTTTGATATTGGGATTAAGTTTGTACAGGCTGAAGAAGAGGACCTTTATTTGATAGAGAAAATCATAGCTGCCTGCGCTAATTCTAATAATAGGGTAAATATAGCTGCTAAAATAAAAAAACATGAAGATGAAAAAGATTAATTTAGGGCTTTTGGGATTTGGGACCATTGGTTCCGGGGTCTTGCGGGTGCTGCGGAAGAAAGCGGCATTGCTTGAGAATAAGCTTGGTTTGAGAATCAGCTTAAAGAGGGTTTGTGAGGTTAACCCTGTTCTTGTAAAAAAGCTTAGATCTAAAAAAGTGGATGTTTGCAATAATGCTGATAGAATTCTTGAAGACCCTCAAATAGACATAGTTATCGAACTTATTGGCGGAATTCATCCGGCAAAGGAGTATATTCTCAAGGCCTTGCGTAACAAAAAGCATGTGGTAACAGCTAACAAAGCGCTGCTAGCCGAAGAAGGGGAAGATATCTTTAAAACGGCTAAAGAAAACGGCGTTGATGTTTATTTTGAGGCAAGTGTCGGAGGAGGCATTCCCATAATAAGGAGTCTGAGAGAGGGCCTTATCGCCAATAAGATAGAGAGTATTTATGGCATTATTAACGGAACCAGTAATTATATATTAACGCGGATGTCTGAAAGCGGTTGTGATTTTAAAAGCGCGCTTAAAGAGGCACAGAAAAGAGGTTATGCTGAAAAAAATCCGCATTTTGATATCAGCGGTATTGATTGCGCGCACAAGATCGCAATCCTTGCCAGAATTTGTTTTAACCAGGCTGTTAAATTCAAAGATATCTATATTGAAGGCATAAACGACATTGAACTCAGTGATCTTAATTATGCCCAGGAGTTTGGGTTTTGTATAAAATTACTGGCAATAGCCAAAAAGGCGAAAGACGGCCTGCAGATAAGAGTGCATCCTTGTTTAGTGCCCAAGGGGCATGTTTTGGCTAATGTGCGCAGCGTATATAATGCTGTCTTCATAAAGGCGGATTTAATCGGCAAGGCTTTACTGCAGGGTGAAGGAGCCGGTCAGCTGCCTACGGCTAGTGCGGTGGTCGGAGATGTTATTTCAATCTCCCAGAAGATCGGCCTTGAAAGCCAAATGGATTTTCTTAAGATTAAAGGCAGTAATCTTTCCAAGAAAATTCTTTCAATGGATCAGCTTAATACAAGATATTATTTTCGTTTTACTGCTTTAGATAAGCCGGAGGTTTTGTCAAAAATATCAAGAATCCTGGGAAAATTCAAAATAAGCATTTACAGTGTAATTCAAAAAGGCAGGCGTCAATCGCAGGCGGTGCCGATCGTAATGATGACCCACGAAGCCAGGGAAAAGGATATATGCAAGGCCTTGGCTCAAATTAATAAACTTTCTTTTATAAAGAAGAAAACTGTGGCCATCCGGGTCGAAGGGATATAAATAAAGTGAATGCTAATTGGCAGGGATTAATAAAAAAATACAGTGAGTTTCTACCGGTAACTGAAAATACCCCGGTTATTACCTTAAATGAAGGCAACACTCCTTTAATATACGCCTCTTATCTAAGTTCAATTGCCGGAGCTGATATTTCGATATATCTTAAATATGAAGGCCTGAATCCAACCGGTTCTTTTAAAGACCGGGGCATGACCATGGCTATATCAAAGGCCAAGGAAGAAGGAGCTCAAGCAGTGATGTGCGCCTCTACAGGCAATACTTCCGCTTCCGCGGCTGCGTACAGCGCTAAAGCTGGCTTGAAATGTATCGTGCTGATCCCAAAAGGAGCAATAGCTTTAGGCAAGCTTGCCCAGGCACTGATTCATGGCGCGCGTGTATTGGCTGTTGACGGAAACTTTGACCAGGCTCTTGAGCTGGTGAGGAAAATTACTGATAACTATCATATTACACTGGTTAATTCATTGAATCCTTATCGAATTGAGGGGCAAAAGACTGCTGCTTTTGAGATATGTGATTTTCTTGGCAGCGCACCGGCTTTTCTAGCTATACCCGTGGGCAACGCGGGAAATATCACTGCTTACTGGAAGGGGTTTAACGAATATCTACATGCGGGGAAGATAACTTGTCTGCCAAAAATGCTTGGTTTTCAAGCAGAGGGTTCGGCTCCGATAGTTTTGGGAAAAATAATTAAAGACCCCAAGACCATTGCTACGGCAATTAAAATCGGTAATCCTGCCAGCTGGAAAAGAGCCGAAGCAGCTCGTGATGAATCAGGCGGGCTTATTGATACAGTAAGCGATGAGGAGATTTTAAAAGCTTACTCACTTCTGGCCGCAACCGAAGGTGTTTTTGTGGAGCCGGCCTCCGCGGCATCAGTAGCCGGAGTTTTAAAGCTGGCCGCATCGGGATATTTTAAAGATGCGGGCAAGGTTGATCTAGTTTGCGTAGTGACAGGACACGGATTAAAAGATCCTGAGTGCGCGATAAAATGTGTCCAGGATCCGGAGGTTATCCAACCAAGCATTGAGGCCGTGCTTGAGAAAGCAGGAATAAAAAAATGAAGAAAGGAACAAAATATATTGTTCTGGTTCCTGATGGAATGGCAGATTATCCGCTTGATGAGTTCGGCGGGAGAACACCTTTAGAGGTAGCAAGGACTCCGAACATGGATTTTATGGCTGTGAACGGGAAGATTGGCCTTGCTTCCTTTATCCCTGGAGGGATGACTCCGGGAAGCGATGTAGCGAACCTTTCTATATTCGGCTATGATCCAAAAAAATATTTTTCCGGAAGGGCTCCTTTTGAGGCAATAAATTTAGGAATAGAAATTAAAGAGAATCAGATTGCTTTTCGCTGTAATTTTATTACTGAGGAAAATGATATTCTTATTGATTACAGCGCGGGGCATATTAAAACCAAAGAGGCGCAGGTTTTGATCAAAGTTTTAAACAAGAGGCTTGGTAATGATACCTTTAAATTCTACCCCGGAAAGAGTTACCGGCATATATTGGTGATCAATGATCCTGAGCATGAGTACGCGAAGTTAAAGTGTTTCCCTCCGCATGATATCATGGGCAAGAGCATTTCAGAGCATTTACCGCGTTTAAAACCGGATGATAAATTACTTGGCTTACTTATGCACGCGAGGGAAATCCTGGATGAGCATGAGGTAAACCTGGTCCGCAGAGATTTAAGTGAAAACCCGGCAAATATGATCTGGCTGTGGGGGCAGGGAAAAAAGAATGTGCTTCCCTTATTTAAGGAAAAGTATGGGATTCAGGGGAGCGTAATTTCCGCGGTTGATTTAATAAAGGGAATAGGAAAGTCAATTGGATTAAAGTCTATTGATGTGCCTGGCGCCACAGGATATTATGATACTGATTATGAAGCTAAAGCTAAATACGCCTTGAAGAGTTTAAAGAGCGATGACTTTGTTTTTATTCATGTTGAGGCCCCTGATGAGGCAGGGCATAATGGTGATGCCCGGGCTAAAATTACGGCAATTGAGAATTTTGACCGCTTGATCATCGGCAGCATTCTTAATGAATTCAAGGATAAGCAGAACTTTAGAATTTTGGTGCTGCCTGATCATCCGACTCCGGTTGCCTTAAGAACACATACAAATGAGCCTGTCTGTTTTCTTATGTATGGGAGTGGGGTTGCAAAAGATGAATTTTCATGGTATAATGAAAGTGTGGCAGGAAAAAGTCAATTTAGGTTTGAAAATGGTTTTGAGTTGATGGATTGGTTTATAGGAAGGGATAGTTTTTAAAATATTATAAATTTTATACTGTTTTTACTTTTATAGACGTCAATATACGCCCTCATAAGTCCTGTCCAATCCAAAAAAGCAGCAAACCTGGAGTATATTTCCTATCACTTATTGCTACGGTAAATTACATCTTTGACCTTATTAATAGTATGATGTACTTTATGCAGCATTTTCAAAAGATTTTAATTATTTGGTGATTATATCCGAAAATCCGTGAAAAACGGAACTGTCGGCTTTTGGCAGGGGCAACCCCAAGAGAAATCCTGGGCGCGCAAAGCTACGGGTCTAAAGCATGTGCAAAGATCGCCGGGCGCACCGACAACGATTGTACATGTTATTGATAGCCGAGCTGCCGAATCTAAACGACTAGCTCAGGATTGGTCCTGAGTAAAATCGAGGGACGAATATAAGTAGTTCGGCTTTTATTTTGTAAATTTCAGGAAAGGAGGAAAATGATAGCATTAATAAGTGGCACTTTATATTCATAAATATTTTTTTAAAAATGGAGCAGAGAACAGTGTTTATTTTGTTATTTTATAATTATTTTCAATTTTAAAGAGGAGGCAGAGATGTTTAAAAGCATTCGCAGTTTTTCTTATGTTGTACTAGTAAGTTTTATTGTTAACGCGTTGACTTTGGGTAACGCGCTTGCATTGGATGTGGAGGCGTGGCAGGAAATGCTCATGTCCGATGAGGTAATCCAGGGTGTTTTCGGAGGGGTTATCAGCGAACAGAGTGAGCCGGGAGATATGGAAAGCGCGGTTGCTCCGGCGCCTCGTGTGATAGAGCTATCAAATGGTGACATTGCCATAAGATTCAGCGATAGCGCGCAGGCAAGTGTTGCCACAACTGCCGAAGGGCTCACAGAAGTAACATATTCAATGAGCGGAGCAAGAGTAAAAGTCAAGGATGATACAGGCGAAGAGTTTGAATTCCAGTATGAGCTTGAAGGTTCTGTGGTTAAACTTATCAACTCAAATGGGGCAGTGGTACGCCAGGAAAGCTATAATAACCTTGGCCAGCTTTTGACAACTTCTGCGCAGGGAACAACCGAATATGTCTACTCAGAAGACGGGCTGAACACACTGCTTAAATCCATAGACCAATGGGGTAATGAGACGATTTATGATGATGAAGGACGTCCGGATTATGCTCAGTTCACGGATGTTGACGGTACAGTTGTTGTCTTCAGAGATTATACCTTCGATAATAACGGTATTATGGAGAGCATTGTTGATGAGAATGGAAGTACGATCACTTTCTTAGAAGACGGAGTCAGGGTTGATGAAATAACTAACTTTGCCGGCACACTTACGACTTCCTACCAATATGATTCTATTACTGGGAATCTCATCAGTGTAACAGATCACGTTTCAGACTCAATAACCATGGTTGTAGATGGTGAGTACACTCAAACTTACGATATTATCGAGGTCGTGGATGAAGAGGGCAATGTTGTTCTTGATGAAAACAATGAGCCTGTTACAGAATTGGTTCTAAAAGGAACATACAATTATGACGATGCTGGAAACGTGGCCTCTGTAACCAGCATAGGCGAAGAAGGTATAATTACCGGATGGACAGACTACGATGAATTCGGAAGAATCTCTGGAACTTATAACCAGGAAGGCGTGATGGTGCAATCATACCTATACAACGAGCACGGCTTCTTACAGCAGACGATGAATCTTGGCGCAGTTGATACATTGACCGGTGATCAAACACTCATCTCTGTTACCAATTTTGACAAAAAAGGCCGGCCTATGGAAGTATGGCAAATCGGCAGCGGCGGCAATAAAGTAAAAATCCAGGAATATGCTTATAAAGAGAACGGGCTGCTTGATGTTACTTACTCCTTAGGAATCCTTCGCGGCACTGATGAAACAAATGAAGCAACTTTTAATAATCCTGTTGATGAAAACGGAAACCTGATAACAAATAACCAGTATGTTTATTTCAAAACTTCGATAACTGAATTTGATAAAAAAGGAAGGCCGGAAACGGTATATTCTTTTGTGCGTAATACAAACAATGAATATGTGTCCGGTTATGATGTAAACGGAAACGCAATTACTACTTCGGATCCTAGTGAGGCAATTCTTGAAAAACAACAGATTTATTTATATGACAGCAGAGGATTCCTTTCTGAAACAAAAAGCTATGGTTATAACAACAAGGTAACCGGAACAACCGAATTTGACCGTTACGGCAGGCCGGAAAATTCTTATAACGGCCAGGGAGCAACGTCTCAGGAATACATCTATGATGATGACGGATTCCTTACTCAGACTATCAATAAGGGTGAAAACGGCGTAACAACCAGCTGGACAAATTACGATGCGAAGGGCAAGCCGGTCGATGTATTTAATAGTGCCGGTACGTTAACTCAGAAATATGTTTATGATGAAAACGGTTTAATGGTCAAGAGTTTGAACTTAAACGGCGAGGACGGGGTTAATGCTGATCTTGTTTGCACAATTGCTGATTTGGAATTGATAGCGGCTATGTGTAACTTTAATACTGGCGACATATTAAATGAACTTGTATATGATGAAATTGAGGGTAATAATATCCCGCCATTAAATGAGGCATTAATGGCGGAAGTATGGAATACAGCTAATTCAACTGATTTTAGGAAAAAATGCGCTTTAACAGTTATCCAGCTTTTTACTGACGGAGCTAAGGGCGCAGATCAGAACCTGATTAACGATGTCGGCAGTGCCTATCATATGCTCGGCCAGCTTCTTGAGGCAGAAGAAGATTATGAAGGAGCAATAGCTGCTTATAAAATCCAGGTTTCTGAATTTACAGGCGCCCTGGCAGTTCCTGCGGAAGGGGGCGATCCGGTATCTGTTTCAGCATGGTCCACAAGCAGGCTTTCAAGTATGACCGATGCTAACGGTGATCCGGTTGAAGTCAATACAGCAGTTGTAACCGGATATACTATTTTCGGCGGAGATTCAAAACCGATAGCCTCTTATCAGTGCTTTGATGATGGGGTGAACGGCCTGCAGATAAGCAAGGTTCAGGATTACGATTACTCTTATGAAGTATCAAGCAGCGTTGTGGTAGGTTATGATGAGGATAATAATCGGATATATGACACCGTAACAACTACTAAATATTCCAACTTCGTGAGAAAAACCATTAACTATGGTGACTTCACAACTGACGAAAACGGTGATTTCGTTTTAGATGAAGGCGGCAATAAAATTCAGGAACAAATAGGATATATTTCATTTGATGATTACGGCAGACAGCTTGAAAGCTTCAATGAGGAAGGCAATATAACCCAGAAATACACTTATTCTAAAGACGGGTTCTTAGATGTCACCTATTCTTACGGCAAAGACAAAGCGCTTACCGGAACCACAATTTTTGACAACTACTCAAGGCCGGTTGCCAGTTTTAACGCGGTAGGAAAAGCAACCGATATACCTGATGACTTTATCCAAGCGCTCTCAGACGGGCTTAGCGCCAGTGACATGGAAAATACAGCATGGCAGCCTTATCTGAAAGGATTATCTCAGACTTTTGAGTACGGCGCAGATGGTTTGCTTGAAACCAGCAAATCCTGGGGAGAGGCAGTAGAGATTAATGTTTCCAATCTGAGCAATTTCGCGGATGCCCTTGGCAGCGTAAAAGGAGATGTCAACTATAATATCGCCTATGACTACAACGAGGACGGCGAGATTAATCAGGATGACATGAATATTCTTGAGAGCAAGTTCAGCGGTGCCGAAAGTATGGTTAATCAATATCTCAGCGGTACTGTGGCGAAAACTGATCTGAACACTTTTGCCGGTACATTTTCATCTAAAGTATGCTATGAGCCGACTCAAACCGGATTTACTGTCTATTCTAAGTACGGTAAGGCGGCTGAGGTTTACAATGCTGAGCCTATTAAAGACAGTTACGGTAATATAGTAGCTGACGGTGTTCTAACTCAAAAGTATATTTATAATGAAAGAGGGTTCATGACTAAATCAGAGTCATACGGGATCCAGATGGATGAATACGGAACCGTTACAATGGACGGGGATATCCCTGCCGCATTGCTGACAGGCTACACTTTATTTGATGCGGGTTCCAAACCGAGCGAAACCTATCAGATTTATCATAAAATGGATATTGATGATAATGGTAACGTGCTGGCTGATTACGGCGTGCAGGAAGCAAAAGTTCAGAATTATGTATTTGAAGGCGGCTTTCTTGTACAGACAAACAATTACTCTAGAAACGGAGCGGACGCGGGAAATACAACCTTTGATAAATACGGAAGACAGACCACCTCATACAATGAATTCGGTCAAAAGACTGCTGCTTATTTTTATTCCGCACAGGGATTTCTTAATCAGACAAGCAGCTACGGTAGCAACAATGCCTATCTTGGCAAAACAATATTTGACAAGAAAGGTAAACCTGTTGAGTCTTATAATATGACCGCATCAGGAAATACTCAAAGTGGATTAACCCAGACTTTTGAGTATAATGAGTACGGCGTTTTAACAAACAGCATAAGTTATAGCCAAGACCAAATTCTAACAGGACAGACATTTTATAACGGATATGGAAAAGCAATGTACAGCACAAATGACGTAGGTATAACCAACTCAGCATATAAATATGATGAGTTCGGATTTATGGATTATACCTTGGCATTGTCCTGGGTCAGCGACAGCACCGGCGCTCAGACAGCAACACATAATAACTTAAATGATGCGGCTGACGCGTTGAATGGGACATCAGAGAGCGGCTATTATGTGGTAAGCGGCTATACTGAGTTTGGCGATACATCAAGGCCAGAGGTTTCTTATCAGTGCTGGGAGCCTACACAGGGGTACGGAGAAGGTGCAAAAGTACAGGAATACAACTATAGCAACGGGTTCCTGACAAGCACTTCTAATTATGGTAAGGACGCGACCTTTATCGGTATAACCTCGTTTGATAAATACGGACGACAGAATGCATCTTATAATGAGGTTGATGTTGATAATAACGGCCTTGGTGAGAAGACCTCAAAATACAGCTACTCAAGCCAGGGATTCCTGCAATTAATCTATAATTACGGTTTAAGCGGGTCACTTGTAGGAAAGACAACCTTTAACAGCTTAGGCAGGCCTGTAGAAAGCTATAACCAGAAAAATTCTCTGACTCAGACCTTCCATTATGATTCTTTCACCGGTGCAATGGATGAAAGCTACTCCTGGGGAGAAGCTACTATTGTTGACGAAGTATCTACTGCGACATTGACCGGAACAACTGAATACGATGCCTGGGGCAAAGCAATTACTCAGTATAACGATGATGGCAATATTGTTGCTAAATACGAGTATGATGATAATGGATTTATGACCAGAGCATTTTCGTTCAGCGGCGGCACAGCTACTGATGTAGGTGTTTGCACAGGTTATACAAATTATAGCGCTGCCGGAAGGCCGGACAGCTCATATGCTGTATTCAATCCGACAACTGAAGGCGGCGATTTAATGTGCTTTGAGTTCGATCCTTATTTTTATCTCGGCGTGGACGAGAATACCACTGGTGTTACCCTGGTGCAGAATTTCATTTATAACACAGATGTTACCAAGACCCCGGAAGATATTAATCTTATCGGGAATTCTAACACCGGTTTTTTGACAATGTCAATCAGTTATGGTGATGAACAAGAATTTATGGGATACACGACATTCAGCAGATATGGACAACAGGAGTATTCCTACAATGAACTTGGTGAGAAGACAACAAGGTTCACTTATTCAAGCGCAGGTTTCTTAAGCGAGACAAAGAATTACGGTATTGACGCAAAATATAATGGAAAAACTGTTTTCAATGCTGCGGGAAGGCCTGAAGGATCTTATAATGAAAAAGGTGTTTTGGTGCAGACTTTTGACTATACAGGAGGTTTCCTTGTAGGCAGCACCAGCTACGGTGATCCGGGAGAAGGAGATGTAGGAGCGGTTACAGGAACTACAACTTATGATGAATACGGAAAACAGCTGGAATCGTTTAACTCAGAAGGCGCTCTTGTGGGAACGTTTGAATATTCAGTGAACGGTTTTATGACCAGGTCGAATTCCATGGCAGCCGAGGGGATTGATGCTGAAGGTAATTCGATTGGTGTTGTGCGCACCGGTTACACTAATTACGATAACAAGGTAAGGCCTGTTGACAGCTATAGCGTATATAACGGCAACTATGAATCTCTCTCTCAGGTCTTTTCCTATGACAATGACGGAGCGAGCACAGGATTTGTCACCGGAGCTCAGAGTTATGTTGTTAATAATGATTATGATTTCGGTACCGCCACTGTTGCCAGCACTATCGGTACAGAGGTGCTTTACGCGGGATATGTTGAGTATAACAACTATGGACGGCCTGAAAATAGCTACAATAAAGAGGGCACACTTATTTCTAAAAACTCATATAACTCTAACGGTTTTATCTCAAAAACCGACAATTATGGTGAGGACGGAAGAAAAGTCGGCTCACTGGTATACAATGATATAGGCAGGCCTGAGTATGCTACAAATCATGCAGGCGGCGTAACGACAACATACATTTATAACGATGCCGGATTCCTTAGTCAGACAATTGGTTATACAGGCGGATCGTATAATGAAACCACAGGCCAGGTAGATGGTGTTATAACCTCTTACACAACATTTGATGTCTATTCTAAATCGCTTGAAACCTACCAGGTGTGGACACATAGCGGACAAACTACTAACGGATATACATATGATGCAAATGGTACTGCTAATTATACTGTAAACAGCGATGGTTCCCTTAGCGGCGGCGGTTTAACATCGGTGAATATGAATGAGACTATTAATGGCTATAGCAGCTTTGGATCACTTTTGCAAACAAGTAACATCGGCAGACAAGGAAGCACTGTAAGTACAACTAAATATGATTCTTTTTCTAAGCCAACGTCTGTCTGGAATGAGAAGGGTTCACTGGTACAGGTATATCATTATTCTGCTCAGGGATTCCTTGATTATTCGATCAGCTATGCTGAGATGAAGAGCTATGATGATAATGGAGATCCGGTTGATGACGGCGATTGGGATACAACAGAAACAACAATAACGTTCTTTGACGATTACGGCCAGCAGACACAGACCAGCCTGCTTACCAACGACGGCAGCAGCGAAACCGGTTGGAACCTGGTTGCTTATATACAGGGTATTAACGGACAGGAAGGACTGACTATAGGCGCGAAGCAGAGTGAGTATGTGTATGATAACGACGGCTTCATGTCTCAGACGAAAAACTATCAGGACGGACAATATACAGGTTACATGGATTTTGATGCAAGTGGAAGGCAGTCTATTGGTTACAATGCATCAGGAACGGCTACAAGCACTTACTACTATGACATTAACGGCTTCCTGACCAGGAGCACTCAAACGAATTAATAAAGAGCAGATTTAGAGTTTAAAAAATAGGCTTGAAAAATACAAACCTCTACCCCAGTGGGCAGAGGTTTGTATTTTGGGCCTGTTGCAAAACACAGTCCTGCACAGATTGGCACAGATTAAAACCAAAGTTGATCGCAGATTATCGACGAGCAATCTCTGGCCATCTGCAATATATCTGTGATGATCTGCGCGGCTTTGTTGTTTTGCAGCAAAACCATTTTATCCGCCTACGCATCCGATAGCAATCCCTGCCGCAGGCGGGAAGGCCACGGCAGCCACCATGGGTATATATATTTTTTCCTTGAATTAAACTATTGCCTGTTGTAAAATAATATATCTAATAGTTAGCAGCCATATATTGAACTTATTATTATATTTGCTAGTTTAAAGGGATATTAATATACTAATTTTACAGGTATTTATGAATTTTAATTTTGAAGATATTTTTTCATTTAAAAACGGAAGAAGTAAATTTTTTTTGATTTGCGGCCCTTGTGTTATTGAATCAGAAAAAATGGCTTTAGACCACGCGGCTGTTTTAAAGGATATTTGCAGTAAACTGAATGTCCCCTTTATTTTTAAATCCAGTTTTGACAAGGCAAATAGAACATCTATTAATTCCTTTCGGGGGCCTGGTATAAAAAAAGGCTTGGCGATTTTAAATAAAATTAAAAAGCAGCTTCGTATTCCCGTTACCAGCGATGTGCATCAGCCGAATGAGATAGCCGCGGTAAAAACTGTTCTTGATATTATCCAAATTCCGGCCTTACTCTCTAGACAGACTGACCTGATTGTGGCTGCGGCTAAAAGTAAAAAAATCATCAATGTGAAAAAGGGGCAGTTCATGGCGCCTTGGGATATGCAAAATGTGATTAAAAAAATCGAGTCTGCGGGAAATAAAAAAATTATTATCACTGAGCGCGGTACAAGTTTTGGTTATCATAATCTGGTTAGCGATATGCGTTCTATCGCGATAATGCGCGGCTTTGGCTATCCGGTTGTTTTTGACGCGACCCATAGTGTTCAGCTTCCAAGTGCCGGCAACGGCAAATCAAGCGGCGAAAGGAAATTTGCCCCTGTTCTAAGCCTGGCTGCTATTGCCTCAGGGGCACAGGGGTTATTTTTAGAGGTGCACAAATCACCTGAAAAAGCACTTTGCGACGGGCCGAATATGTTGACTTTGGCTGAACTTGAATGCCTGCTGGTTAAAGCAATTAAAATACGGGAGATTGTTAATGATTGAGAATAATTCTCAAAAAATTGCCAGGAATGTACTGCGCATAGAAGCAAGAGCAATAATAGATTTGCTGCCGGGAATAAACAAAAACTTTGAAAAGGCAGTTGAAGCTGTCGCAAAATGTAAGGGCAAGGTAGTAATAACCGGCATGGGTAAGCCGGGGCTTATAGGTAATAAAATCTCCGCGACCCTTGCCAGTCTTGGGGTGCCCAGTTTATTTCTACACCCGGCTGAGGCAGTGCATGGTGATCTGGGGCGGGTAACCAGCGAGGACATTGTTATCGCGATTTCAAACAGCGGAAACACAGAGGAAATTACAAGGCTTCTGCCCTTAATAAAAAAAATAGGCGCGCAATTGATCGCTTTTACGGGAAATCTTAAATCTCCGCTGGCAAAACACAGTGATATTGTACTAAATGTCGGAGTAAAAAAAGAAGCATGTCCTTTTAATTTGGCTCCGACGGCAAGCACTACAGCTGCGGTTGCTATGGGAGATGCCCTTGCCGTGGCAGTTTTAATAAAAAGAGGTTTTAAGGTTGAAGACTATGCTTTTTATCATCCGGGAGGAAGCCTTGGTAAAAAACTGCTTAAAGTAAAGGACTTGATGCGCAAAGGCATGCAAAACCCGATTGTAAATAGAAAAACTAAATTAAAAACAGTTTTAGTTCATATTACAAAATCGCGCGCAGGCTCCGCGACAGTAGTAAATGATAAGAAGCAGCTTTGCGGCATTTTTACTGACGGAGACCTGCGGCGTCATATTGAAAGTGATCCTGATATATTAAGCAGGCAGGTTGATGAGGTGATGACAAAAAATCCTGTTTCGATTAATAAAGAAAGCCTTGCGGTTGAAGCGCTAAAAATTTTAAAAGACAAAAGGATTGATGAAATACCTGTCGTGGATGAAAAGAATCATCCTGTCGGCCTTTTAGATGTACAGGATTTGCTAAGGGCAGGCATCGTATGAAAGACGCTGCTATTGATAAAGCAAAAAAAATAAAGATAGTGATCTGCGATGTTGACGGTGTACTTACAAACGGCTCGATTGCCTACGGCAATTATAAAGATGAATACCGGGAGTTTAATGTACACGACGGATTTGGATTTGTGCTGCTTAAAAAAGCAGGCATAAAAACAGCTGTTATCACCAGCAAATCTTCTGTTGCTGTACAAAGAAGAGCAAAGGAGCTGTCGGTTGATATGGTTTGCCAGAATGTTAAGAAAAAATTGCCGGTTTTTAAGAGAGTTTTAAAGAGGTTCAGATTAAAACCGGAAGAAGCCTGTTATATCGGGGATGATCTGCTTGACCTGGCTGCAATTAAAAATGCCGGTTTTTCGGTTAGTGTTCCTGAAGCATTTGCTGAGATTAAGGCATCGGTTGATTACATTACTCAAAAAAACGCGGGCAGCGGTGCATTTAGAGAAACTGCGGAGTTTATTTTAAAAGCTCAAGATAAATGGCCCTCGATTCTCGAATATTACAGCGGCTAATCAGGGAGAATTATGGAAGATCATTTATTGCGTACTGAACAAATCGCGAAATCCTACAAAAAAAAGCAGATTGTTAAAAAAATAGACATTTCCATTAGAAAAGAGGAGGTTGTCGGATTGCTGGGGCCCAACGGCGCGGGAAAGACAACTACTTTTTATATGATTGTCGGCTTGATCACACCCGATAACGGAAAAATATTTTTTGATAACCGTGAAATTACACATATGGCCATGTATAAACGTGCCCGCTGCGGAATTGGCTATCTTTCTCAAGAACCGTCTATTTTTAGAAAATTGACTGTTGAGGAAAACATTATGTCTGTGCTGGAAACGCTGCCTATTGGTAAGGCTGAGCGCAAAAGGCGTTTGGAGAGCCTGCTTGAGGAATTACGCATGAGCCAATTGGCAAAAAGCAAAGCCTATACCTTATCCGGAGGAGAAAGAAGGCGTTTGGAAATAACCCGATGCCTTGTTACTAATCCGTCTTTTATTCTACTTGATGAACCTTTTAGCGGAGTGGATCCAATCGCGGTGTTTGAGGTGCAGCAGATCATCGCGGATCTGAAGAAAAAGGGCTTGGGGATATTGCTTACGGACCATAATGTAAGAGAAACCCTGAGTATTACGGACCGCAGCTATATAATGCATGAGGGTAAAATACTTCTTTCCGGGACAGCGGAGGAATTGATTAATAATCCTGAAGCTAAAAAGATTTATCTTGGCGAGAGATTTGCCATGTAGGCCTGTTCTTGAGGAAAAAAGGAAAAATGCTATGATTGCAGCAAACTTTTAAGAGAGAAAAGGAGGAGATATAGTGGAACTTAGAATTAGCGGAAGACATTTTGAAATAACAGATGCTTTAAAAGAACATGTGAAAAAAAAGACAGAAAACTTTGAAAAATACCTGCATACGATTATAGATGTACATGCTATTTTAAGTATTGAGAAATACAGGAAAACCGCGGAAATATCTGTTTTAGGGAAAAAACTAAAGATCACCGAAAAAAGTGTTGATACGGATATGTTTGCTTCTATTGATAAAGTCTGCACACGTATTGAAAAAACACTGCGCAGGCATAAGGATAAAATTAAAACACACCGCGGAAAAAGTAATGTCAAATCTTCCGGCTTTGTCCAGGACGACATAAGCGAAGAAAGGGGCTAAGTATGAAAATTATGAATTTTTTAAACGAAAAAGCTGTTAGCGGAAATCTTACTGCAACGACTAAAGAAGAAGTTATAGAGGAATTGATTGATCTACTGCTAAAGGCACAGGTTATAAAAGATAGGAAAAAATTAATTAAAATACTGCTTGATCGCGAAGCATTAGGTTCTACAGGAATCGGACAGGGAGTCGCGATTCCGCATGGTAAATCTGAAAGCGTTAAAGAGCTGGTTGCTGCCTTTGGAATTTCCGAGAAAGGAGTTGACTTTGATTCTTTAGACGGTGAAAAAGTATTTATTTTCTTTTTACTGGTTGCTCCTGAGGATTCCGCGGGGCCTCACCTAAAGGCACTTGCGCGAATCTCACGGCTTTTAAAGGATAGGTACTTTAGAGATACTTTAAAAGCGGCTAAAGATGAAAAAACCCTGCTGAAAATAATTAAGCAGGAAGACTCTAAAAAGTAGGCTTATAATGCGAGTTCTTAAGTGGTTATATCCAGGTATGAGGGTAAAGCGCTGGATAATTTTAAGTACTATAGGGATTGTTCTGGTAGTTCTGGGCACAATTGACAGTGTGAATGAATTTAAAAATCAAAACATTCCGCTTATTGGAATCCTTTTAGTAATTTGCGGTATAATTTTAATATTTACCGGAATAAAAAGAATGGTAAAGTCATTTGTGGCGATTTTTATGCCGGTTCATAAGGAAAAGGAATTAGTTGACCTGGTTTATAAAAAAAGGCAGCTAAGCCGGGGGCCGAAGATCGTTGTAATCGGCGGCGGTACCGGGCTTTCTGTGCTTTTACACGGATTAAAGGAGTATACATCAAATTTAACTGCCATAGTTACTGTGTCAGATGACGGCGGCAGTTCCGGACGGCTGAGACAGCAATTTAATATTTTGCCTCCGGGTGATATAAGAAACTGCCTTGTCGCACTTGCTGATGCCGAGCCTTTAATGCGGGACTTGTTCCAGTTTCGGTTCCAGGAGGGCACAGAATTGGCAGGGCATAATTTCGGTAACCTTTTTATCACGGTAATGACTCAAGTCATCGGAGACTTTGATAAGGCGATCAAGGAATCGAGCAAGGTACTAGCCATCAGAGGACAGGTAATACCTTCAACATTAAAGAGGGTCATCTTAATGGCCCAACATGTAGATGGAGCAAAGACATACGGAGAAACTAAGATTTCAAAGAGCACAAGCCCTATTAAAAGGGTGCATCTGATGCCGGAAAATTGCCTTCCTACAGATGATGCCCTTGATGCCATAGCTGACGCGGAGGCAATAATACTGGGGCCGGGAAGCCTTTATACAAGTGTTTTGCCGAATTTACTTGTTAAAAATATTCCTGATGCTATTGCCGCATCAAGTGCTATAAAGATCTATATTTGCAACGTAATGACTCAACCCGGTGAAACCGACAGCTTCACGGCTTATGACCATGTCAAGGCCATAAACGATCATACCGGAAAAAACATTATAGATTATTGCATAGTAAACAAAGGGATCGTGCCTAACAGATTTCTTGAAAAATATAAAAAGGAGAATGCCGTTCCCGTAAAGCCGGATATCATTAAAATCCGGGATTTAGGGATTAAGGTTTTGGCTGATAATGTTATAAACACCCAGGATCATGTTCGCCATGATGCTGAAAAAATTGCTAAAAATATCGTCAATCTGATCCTGGAGCTTAAAGATAAGGGCTCTATATTTGTTTAAAAACCCGGAGATGGAATTCCTGATGATGGATAATCCTATACAAAAAGTCGAAAAAAAGGTTACAATTCTAAGTAAGGCGGGACTTCACGCGCGCCCGGCAGCTATTTTTGTACAGGTGGCAAATAAATTCGATAGCGAGATATCGGTAAAAAAGGGAAAGCAAAAAGTAAACGGGAAATCAATAATGGGGATTTTGATGCTTGCGGCCGGACAGGGGCAGGGGGTTACTATTTTAGCTGAAGGCTCTGATGCCCAGCAGGCTGTTAACGAACTTGAAAAACTCTTATTAAGCAATGATTAATAAAAAAATAACAAAAGACATAAAAAAATTAATTAAGGGAATAGCGGCTTCACCCGGTATTGCCATCGGCAGGGTTTTTATCTGGGACAGTGAGGAATATACTATAAGCAAGCACAATATAAGTGAAAATAAGCTGTCGATGGAAATCAGCCGGTTTGAAGATTCGCTGATTAAAACGCGTTCAGAGATCCTGGAAATTCAAAAAGAGATTTCCAGGGAAATGGGCGTAGAGCACGCGGAAATTTTTAACGCGCACTTGCTTGTTCTGGAAGACCGCATGCTGATCGAGGAAGTCATTAATAAGATCAGAAAGGAAAAGGTTAACGTTGAGCACGCGTTTATTGTTGTAATAAAGAAATACGCGGATATATTTTCTAAGATGGATGATGAATACCTTAGAGAACGCCTCACTGATATTCAGGATGTGGGGAAAAGGATAATTCGCAATTTGCTCGGAAAGCAAAAACAGGGATTAGCTGATGTCAAAGAGAAGGTTATTGTTGTGGCTACTAATCTTTCTCCGTCTGATACCGCTCTGATGCATAAAGAAAAGGTTGTCGGCTTTGCGACTGACATGGGAGGCAGAACCTCGCATACGGCGATTTTAGCACGATCTGGTGAAATACCTGCGGTGGTCGGCCTTAAAAGCATTACTCCTTTAGTAAAGAACGGCGATATCATTATTATTGACGGAAATAACGGGCATGTTATTATTAATCCGCAAAAAACTGTAATAAAGAAATATCAAAAGGAAAAAAAGAAATTCCAGGATTTTGAAAAAGGGCTCTCCCGCTTCAAAAGCCTGCCGGCAATCAGTAAAGACGGACGCCGTATCGTTATAGGCGCAAATATAGAATTCCCGGAGGAACTGCCTTCTGTCATCGCTCATGGAGCTCAGGGAATAGGGCTTTACCGTACTGAATACATGTATCTTAACCGTACTGATCTGCCCACAGAAGAAGAACATTTTCAAGCGTATAAAAAGGTCGCTCAAACACTAAAAAAGAATCCCGCGGTTATTAGAACAATGGATATCGGCGGTGATAAATTTGTATCGCACCTTGAGATACCCACAGAGATGAACCCTCTTATGGGTAGACGGGCGATACGTTTTTGTCTGGCCAGGCCTGATATTTTTAAAACACAGCTCAGAGGGATCCTAAGAGCAAGTGTTTACGGAAATTTAAAGATTATGTATCCTATGATTTCAGGCCGGACAGAATTGCGTCAGGCAAACGAAATCTTAAAAGAAGTAATGCTCGAACTTAAGAAAAAACGCATACCATTTGATAAAGATATTGAAGTGGGTATCATGATCGAGGTTCCGTCGGCTGCTCTGATTGCCGATATCCTGGCAAAAGAAGTATCTTTTTTCAGCATTGGAACTAATGATCTAATTCAGTATGCTTTGGCTGTAGACAGGATTAATGAAAAAATAGCTTATTTATATGAGCCGGCACATCCGGCCGTTCTCAGGCTTATAAAATCAATTATTGATGTAGGCCACGATGCGGGAATTTGGGTGGGTATGTGCGGAGAAATGGCTGCTGAACCGGTTTTTACGCTGGTTTTGCTGGGGTTGGGGCTTGATGAGTTCAGCGCCAGCGCGGTATCTGTGCCTGAAATCAAAAAAATAATCCGTTCTGTAAATTTTGAACAGGCACAGGAGATGGCAACAGAAATTCTACTGCTTGAATCCTCGGAAGAAATACAAAAATTCGCCAGCTTGAAATTAAATGAGCTGATTACTAATGACAAAAAATTAAATTCATGATATGAAATGAAAACACTTATCTTAGCGGCCGGATATGCTACAAGGCTGTACCCACTGACAAAACATTGGCCGAAGCCGTTATTAGTTGTAAAAGAGAAACCGATTATAAATCATATTATAGAAAAAATTGACGGTTTAAAAGAAAACAATGAAATAATTGTCATAACTAATGAAAAATTCCTTCAGCAGTTCAAGGATTGGGCAAAAAACAATAAAACAAAGGCAAAATTAACAGTATTAAGCGATAAAACTACCTCAGCAGACGGCCGCCTTGGGTCAATAGGCGATATTAATTTTGCCATAAATGAGCATGCAATTGATGAGGATCTGCTTGTAATCGGAGGAGATAATCTTTTTTCCTTTGATCTTGAGCGTTTCGTGAAAAGCTGCCGGAAGAAAAAAATAAATGCAGCTATTGGCCTTTATGATATAAAGGACCCGGCAATGGTAAAGAATTTCGGGGTTGTAACCCTGGATAAAAAAAATAAAATTATAGATTTTAAAGAAAAGCCTAAAAAAAGCGCGTCAACGCTTATCTCGATGTGCATTTATTGTTTTGCAAAAGAAAACCTTAAATTAATAAAAAAATATATCAGCCGTAAGGATTGTCATGACACTTCAGGCGATTATATAAAGTGGCTCTCTTGTGAAATTGATGTTTCGGGTTATACATTTAATGGAACATGGTATGATATTGGCGATATAATCACTTTTTATCATGCCAATATCGCGTTTAATGGATAGAAAGGAGTTAAGTAAATGGAAAAAAGTTATTTAATGACATCGGAATCTGTTGCCTGCGGACATCCGGATAAGTTATGTGA
>JAKLQT010000206.1 GCA_022013205.1 Candidatus Omnitrophota bacterium
GCGGGCCAAGTACACAGATTGATGCCCGCATCGTACTTACAAACTTATAATCAGCAATATAGCTTTTATACTTTTTCGGCTCTACGGTGACCCTGTCGCCGTCCATTTGCGCCTTAACACCAAGCGACCGTAAAATTTTGAGCATTGTAAAAACATCACGCAAAGCCGGGACATTCTTAATAACACATTTTTCTTCCGTGAGCAAGGCCGCGGCAATAATAGGTAACGCGGCATTTTTTGCCCCGCTAATCTCAATAGTCCCCCTTAAGGGGACACCGCCTTCGATAATGATCTTATCCACAAGAACGCCTCACGATAACAAATCGGACTATACCGTTCAAATCAGAGAAAAAAAACGGATTTTCAAAAAGCTGACTATTACAAATAATTTCCTCAATACTTTGCCGCTGCGTATCGCCAAATTCAAAAGCAATGTATCCGCTGTTTTTCAAATAAGGCTTAACACCTGAGATGATCTTTTTGTAAAACATAAGCCCGTCTTCACCTCCATCAAGCGCATTTCGCGGCTCATGGCCGACATCTTGAGGTAAATTCTTAAGTTCTTGACGGGCAATATAAGGCGGATTAGCAATAATTATATCAAATCTGTCATTGCCGTCTTTTATCTCAGATAGCGCTGAAAACAAGTCACCTTGAGCAAATTCTATTCTTGTCTGAAGGCCGTGCATTTTGGCATTTTGCCTGGCAATAACTAGGGCCTGCGGACTGATATCTGAACTTATAATTTTACAATATTGCAGGTTTTTTGTCAATGCGACAGAAATATTTCCTGAACCGGTACATAACTCCAGTATCCGCACAGGTTTTCTTATGTTTTCCTGAACCAGCTCAATAATTCTTTCAACCAAAACCTCTGTCTCAGGCCTGGGGATAAAAACTCCTTTTCCCACATAAAGCTTAAGCCCGTAAAAACAGGTTTCCCGCGTTAAATATTGCAACGGCGCACCTTGGCATCTCTTGCGAATGAGGCCTTTAAACCGGATTAGAACCTTAGTTTCTAACATCCTATCCCCGCGTAAGTAGAGCTCGGCAAAATTACAATCCAAAAGATTTGACAATAGTATCTCTGCTTCTTTGCGAGCAGAGACGATCTCAGCCTGCTTAAGCTCATTAAGCGCCCATTTCATCACGTAACGAATATCCTGATCTTTACCAGCTTTTATATCCAGCACGCCTTTTCCCCTTATCCGTTATCAACACAAATTGTCCTATGAGCTATCAGCTATAAGCCATGAGCTAATATGCGTCTCTCGTCCTTCGGTCTTTTTTATCGCTACTCGTCTTACTCTGCATTATTAAGCTTTAGTTTTTTTTCTGCCTCTGCCAGATGTGCTATCAATTCATCCAATTCACCTTCTAATATCTGCTCTATTTTATAAAGTGTAATACCTATGCGGTGATCTGTTACCCGTCGGTCAGGAAAGTTATATGTGCGTATTTTTTCACTCCTATCTCCTGAGCCAATCTGCATGCGCCGCTCTTGCTTAATTTTTGATTCCTTATCTTTTTGCGCCTTATCAAGCAGCCGTGCCCGCAGTACTTTAAATGCCTTTGCCTTATTCTTTATCTGAGACCTTTCGTCCTGGCAAGTGACCACTATCCCCGAAGGCATATGGGTTATTCTTACAGCTGAATCAGTGGTATTTACGCTTTGTCCTCCCGCGCCGGTAGAACGGTAAACATCTATTTTTAATTCCTGTAGATTGATCTCTATCTCCGTTTCTTCTGCTTCCGGAAATACCGCTACGCTTACAGCCGATGTATGGATCCTGCCTGATGCCTCTGTACTGGGAACTCTTTGCACACGGTGAACGCCGCTTTCAAACTTAAATCGACTGAAAGCGCCAACACCTTCCACTGAAAAAATTATTTCTTTAAAACCTCCGATAGGCGTGGGGTTTGAATTTATTATCTCAACCTTAAATCCAAATTTATCAGCGTAATGGGTATACATACGGTAAAGATCCGCGACAAAAAGAGCCGCCTCTTCTCCGCCTGTACCAGCCCGGATTTCAACAATTATATCCTTACTGCCGCGGGGATCCTTCTCAATGAGAAATTCCTCAAGTTCACCGTATATATCTTCATACTTTTTCCTTAGGCTTTCAAGCTCAGAGTCGACAAGCTCAAGAAATTCTTTTTCTTCTTTAGCCTCTTCAGCCATAATTTCAAGACGAGCGATTTCTTTTCCAACTTTTTCTATTTCCTGGAATTTTTTGATTCGCTCGCAAAGGCTGGCCCTTTCTTTTGCCATTTTCCGATAAAGGGCAATATCCTTTATAACTTTTGGATCAACCATCTGATTTTCCAAAAACTGAAAGCGTTTTTGAAACCCCTTGAATTTGTTAAAGAGTATCTGATTATCTGGCATATCTCTTCTTGAAGCGTTCTACACGGCCGGCCGTATCAACAAGCTTCTGTTTCCCGGTATAAAAAGGATGGCAATGACTACAAATTTCAACCCGGATGTTTTCTTTTGTGCTGGCTATCTGCATTGCTTCTCCGCAAGCACAGGTTATTGTAGTTTTTTTATACTGCGGATGAATCTTCTTCTTCATATTTCCCCTCCTAAATGAGCACGTAACTTATGGAACAAAGTGAACATAAGTTACTGTGCGAATTTATCCCGTAGCTTAAGGGGGAAATTATCAAAGAGAATTTTCCCCTTGTTTAAGCAAGGGATCTAATATTAACTTCCAAACAAAACTTTGAACAAAGTGAACATAAGTTACTGTGCGCCCCTTAAAAATTTACCTTTTGGGTAAATATTCAAGCTGGTGTCCCCGCAAGGGGAAATTTATCCTGAGAAATTCAAAGAATTTCCAGGCCTAAGTCCCGGGAATCATTTTGATTCCACGTGGCCCCCGCTGCTTTTTAGCGGGATATTTTCTATATAATTATAAACTTCAAAGTTTACCAAAAAATTCATTATTAGTCAACTCTGCTTTTAAAAGTTTACTCTTTTTTACTCTTGCTTTATCCGGGTTGTCCGTTTTTAGCAAGGCTGAGCAGAAATTCCGCGTTTGTGCTGACTTTCTTGAGTTTACCGGTAAGAAGCTCCATTGCCTCTACACTGCTAAGCTCATTCAATGCCTTGCGCAGTATCCAGATAAGTTTCAGCTCATCGGGATTAACCAGCAGTTCTTCTTTACGGGTATTTGAACGCTTTATGTCTATTGCCGGATAAATACGGCGCTGGAATAGATTGCGGTCAAGCTGCAGCTCCATATTGCCGGTGCCTTTAAACTCTTCAAATATAACCTCATCCATTCGCGAACCCGTATCGACAAGAGCTGTAGCCAATATTGTAAGTGAACCTCCTTCTTCTATATTCCTTGCCGCGCCGAAAAATCTCTTTGGCTTCTGCAAAGCTGTTGAGTCCACTCCGCCTGATAATATTTTCCCCGAATGAGGGACAACCGTATTATGCGCCCTTGCCAGGCGGGTAATACTGTCGAGTAATACCACTACATCCCTGCCGCACTCTACAAGCCTCTTTGCTTTTTCAATAACCATCTCCGCTACCTGAACGTGACGCTCAGGCGGCTCATCAAAAGTACTGCTGATAACCTCTCCCTTAACTGAGCGCTGCATATCAGTAACTTCCTCCGGCCGCTCATCTATTAACAGGACTATAAGGATCACATCCTCATTATTAGTAGTTATGCTGTTGGCGATCTTCTGTAATAATACAGTTTTTCCGCTATAAGGAGGCGCGACAATAAGTCCGCGCTGCCCCTTGCCTATTGGGGTCAGCAGATCCATGATCCTGGTAGATATCTCCTCACAATTTGTCTCCAGTATAAAACGGTCTTCCGGATAAAGTGGTGTCAGGTTGTCAAAAAGGATTTTTTCCTTTGCCTTTTCCGGCGCTTCAAAATCAACTGCTTCTACTTTCAGCAGGGCAAAGTAACGCTCTCCTTCTTTCGGAGGCCGGATCTGGCCGCTGACGGTATCTCCTGTCCTTAAAGCGAATTTTCTTATTTGAGACGGAGAGATATAGATATCATCCGGGCAAGGCAAATAATTGTAATTCGGTGAGCGCAGGAATCCGAAGCCGTCAGGAAGCACCTCCAATATCCCCTCACCAAACATATTTCCGGCTTTCTCAGCCTGTGCCTGCAATATCTTAAATATCAAATCCTGTTTTCTGGAGCCGCTTATTCCGGTAATCTTCAACTCCTTGGCAATTTTAATAAGATTGGCACCGCTGGTTCCCTTCAGTTCTCCGATATCCATATACCCTTCGGGCTTTTGCGGCGGGCGTTCATTAAACTGCTCCGGCCGGCCGCGGGCATTACTGCCTGCTGGAAACCGGCTGTTATTATTTGAGGCTTTTATTTGTTTTACTTTTTCCTGTTTTGGTTTCATATCCATCCCCTTCTTTTACAAATTATTTTTTCTTAAAATTAATTCCCATATTTTTTTCGCTTTTTTTTCTGTATCTTTTAAGGCGCCGCGATTATCAATAATATAATCAGCATACCTGCTCTTTTGAGTAAATCCAAGCTGAAAACGCATTCTCTGTTTTACCTGCGCTTGAGTCATCCTGCGTTCTAAGGTAGCCCTTGAGATCTGCTGCGCGGCCGTAGACCTTACAACCAGAATTTTATCCATATCCTTGTAAAGCCCTGATTCTATCAGCATTACCGCCTCAATAATAACCGCTTTAACTGCTTTGTTTTTTTCTATTTTTTCAATTTTTTCTCTTATATAGGCAAAAACCCACGGATGTATCACCCGGCACAGCTGCTGTTGTTTTTTATCACTTGAGAAGGCCAGCCGCGCGAGTTTCTTTCTATTTATAGAACCATCCGCGTTCAGTATACTTTTTCCGAATTTTCCGATAACCTGCTTATAACAATACGTATTTTTAAATAGCGCCCTATGCGCAATGCTATCAGCATGCAGTACCTGGGCTCCAAGATCAGCAAACATCTTAGCTATCCTGGTCTTGCCGCTGGCAAGCCCTCCTGTGAGGCCGATTATAATCATGACCGGCTACTTCGATTTAAGGCTTTTATATAAATTAACATATTCTTTCGCTGATTTTTTCCAGGAAAAATCACTGTTTATCGCTCTTGTGATCAGTTTCCTCCAAGTCTTTGCGTCATTATAGACACAAAGAGAGCGTTTGAGTGCCTCCAGCAAAGCTCCTGCCTGATAACTGGAAAACACAAATCCGTTTCCTTTTTTAGTAAAAGGATCAAAATCCTCCACAGTATCCGCAAGCCCGCCTGTCCTGCGCACTAGAGGGATTGTGCCGAAATTAAGGCTTATAAGCTGGCCCAGGCCGCAGGGCTCATAATATGAAGGCATCAGAAAGATGTCAGAACCCGCGTAAATTTTATAAGCAAGGGCCGCGTCGAATTTCAAATGAATCGATGTATTCTTATACTTACTCCCAATACCTTCAAATAGTTTATGATAACGGGGGTCTCCCGTACCAAGTAAAATAAACTGAACCGGCATTTGCACAACCTCTTCAATGACTTCCGCGAGTATGTCCAGCCCCTTTTGGTCCGCAAGCCGGGTGATTATTCCCAAAAGCGGGATTTTCCTGTCCACCTTAAGCTTGCCGAGTTTTTGCAAATCCTCTTTATTTTCATATTTGCCTTCAATCGAATCAGGCCCATAGTTCCTTATCAGCGTTTTATTCTTTCTGGGATCCCACTCATCATAATTGATCCCGTTTAATATTCCGATAATATCCTTTTTCCTTTGCTGCAAAACCCCTTCAAGCCCGCAGCCGAATTCAGCACTTTGAATTTCCTGAGCATAAGTCGAACTTACCGTACTAATGAAATCTGAAAATAATAAACCTCCTTTAAGCAGATTAATCTTACCGTAAAATTCAAGCCCATTGACTGAAAACAGCTCTTTACTCAATCCGGTGAGGCTAAGTTCCTCTTTAGGGAAAAGCCCTTGATATCCGAGATTATGTATGGTGAAGATTGTCTTTATGTTTTTATAAAACTGATCGTTTGTAAACGTTTCTTTAAGATAAATCGGAATCAGCCCGGCCTGCCAGTCATTGCAGTGAATGATGTCAGGCTTAAAATTTATTTTCTTTATCAGGTTAAGCGTCTGCAGGCAGTAATAAGTAAACCTGTCCAGATTATCCGGATAATCCAGGCCATTTTGCTGATACAATCCGTCTCTATCAAAAAAACGTTTTTTCTCAAGAAACAAAACCTCTACATTCTTTCCGATCTTAGTTGAGAATGTTTCATCATCAAGTTTTTTTAACTTGAATTTTTTGACATCAACGCACCTGTATCTCGGCATTACTATCTTTATCTGCACACCGGCTTCTTCTAACGCAGGCGGCAGAGTACCCGCCACATCCGCAAGCCCGCCTGTCTTTGCAAACGGCACAACCTCAGAACTACAAAATAGTACTTTCATTACTTCCCCCTATCATTCCCTCTGGCAAGATACTCCCCTGGAAGACTCCTTTATTTTATATCTCTCCAGTTTTTCCCAATTTTAAAACTAACTTGTATCGGAACATCCAGTTTTAATACATTTTCCATTTTATCTTTAACAATTTTTTTAACCTCGATCATTTCTTTATCCGGGACATCAAATACAAGTTCATCATGAACCTGCAAAAGCATCTTAGCCTTTAAGCCCTCTTTTTTTAATTGGCGGTAAATAGCAACCATTGCCGCCTTAATTAAGTCCGCGGCAGAGCCCTGAATCGGAGTATTCATTGCTGTTCTCTCGGAAAAACTCCTCTGCATCGCGTCTTTAGCGTTAATTTGCGGGATATAACGCCGCCTGTTCAAAAGTGTTGTTACATATCCCCTATCCTGTGTTTTTTTAATCTCACCATTTAAATAATCCGTAACTTTCGGGTAACGTTTAAAATACTCATCAATAAATTTTTTTGCTTCGCTGTGGCTGACCCCGATATCCCGGGCTAAAGCGTAAGGCCCCATACCATAAATGATGCCAAAATTAACTCTTTTTGCCATATTGCGCATCTTTTCAGTAACACTATCCTGTGCTACGCCGAAAACCAGGGAAGCGGTAAAGTTGTGGATATCAAGATTTTCTTTAAACGCTTTTATCAGAATACTGTCCCCGGATAGATGTGCCAGCACCCGCAGCTCAATTTGCGAGTAATCAGCGCAAAGCAGCTTCCATGACTCAGCCTCGCTTACAAACGCCGCCCTTATCTGACGTCCGGCATCAGTCCTGACCGGTATATTTTGCAGATTAGGATTACTTGAGCTTAAGCGGCCGGTCGCGGTAACCGTTTGATTAAAAGTGGTATGTATTTTATGAGTCTTAGTATTGACCAGCTCAAGCAACCCGTCAATATAGGTTGATTTCAATTTTGCCTGCTCTCTGTACTGAAGAATCATAGCAGGCAGGTCATGTTTTTCGGCAAGCTGCGTTAAAACATCAACATTTGTAGATGGCCCGCTTTTGCCTTTTTTAATTATCGGCAGTTTTAACCGCTCAAACAAGATCTCGCTTAACTGCTTGGGTGAATTTATATTAAATTCACATCCGCTGAGACTAAAGATATTGCTCGTAAGCGTATTTAACTTCTTATCAACCTCATCCCCAAGCCTTAAAAGATATTTTTCATCGATGCGGATACCATTTCTCTGCATTGAAGCTAATATCCTGATAAGCGGCATTTCAACCCGGCAAAACAATTCCCGCACTTTCTTCGATTCAAGCTCTTTAAGCAGAATATCCCGCAAAGATATCTGTTCGCAAACCTGAAACCGCAGATCAACATTACGACCTAAGTAAAATCCGGCAATATCAGATATTGTGCTCTTTCCGCCGCCGGGTTCAAGCAGATATGCCCCGACCATTATATCAAAGAACGGCACTTCTAAATAAATTCCGCAAGCATCCAGCATTACACATGAGGCCTTTAAATCATAACCTATTTTTAAAATATCTGATCTTTTAAAAACAGGCTCAAGAAATTTCTTTAAGTCATCTATGGTTAATTTTTGGCTGAGATGTATCCTTACAAAATCTTTTTTATTAAAACTTATCTCTAAACTTTTTAGCGTATTGGAGGTTTTATTATCGGATTCCTGTAAAACAAGAGAGAATTCTTTTTCTTTGCAAAGCTTTTTTGAAAACGATTCAAGATCAAAAGCTGTTTCAATTATCTCAACCTTTAAATCGCTATTTTCCTTAGGCACATCTTTTAGAAGATTTCTGTAAAGGCTTTTAAATTCAAGCTCAAGAAAGATATTTTTTAAACGCTCCGTATCCTCTCCCGCTCCCTCAAGCCTCTGCAAGTCGGCTTTTATCGGCACATCATAAATAATAGTTGCCAGCTCTTTGCTCATTCGAGCCTGTTCAGCAAACTCCTCAAGCAATTGCTTCCTTTTTTTCTGCTGGATATTACACGTGTTTTTTAAGACACTCTCTAAACTTCCAAACGCCCCGATTAATTCCGCGGCTGTTTTCGGGCCGATACCCGGAACCCCTGGGATATTATCTGCGCTGTCACCGGCTAAAGCTAATAGGTCAGTGATTTGGCTGGGCGTAACACCATAGCGTTCAAAAACTTTTTTCTCATCAGTGATCGCGTCCTCTTTTTGCGGATTATAAATACTAACATATTTATCGACAAGCTGCAACATATCTTTATCACCGCTGACAATAAAAACATCAACCTTGTCTTTAAAACTTACCGCAAGTGTAGCTATAATATCATCTGCCTCATACCCTGCCAGCTGAAAAACAGGGATACCGTAAGCTCCTACAACTTCTTTTATAATAGGCATCTGAGTCTGCAGGTCATCAGGCATAGGCTTGCGGTGTGCCTTATACGCGTGAAACTTCTCATGGCGCAGTGTCGGCCCCTTTAGATCAAAGCAAATCGCCAGATAATCGGGTTTGCCTTCCTTGCGCAGCTTATTGAGCATATTGACAAATCCAAAAACAGCTCCGGTCGGTTTTCCGCTTGAATTAGTCAAATCAGCGATCGCGTAAAAAGCCCGATAACTGTAAGAATTACCGTCGATAAGATATAGTTTTTTTCTTCGCATAATTGATTCTGAGGATTTTTAGTTTTGGCGTGGATCTATCCCTGAAGTGTTTGATTTCAGGCTGCTTTCAAATTAACCTTTCTTCGGGATTGATTATAGATGATATCCCCCAAGTATCATAAAGCATCAGCTCTTGCGTCTACCGTCTCACCCGTTGGCGCGATAATAGAAGCCGTCACAAAAATCAAAAGATTTCTTTTTTGTTTATTATCATACTTTCGCGTAAATAGTCTTCCAATCAAGGGAATTTTTCCTAAAATCGGGACACTGTCGACAGTGTGTTCGACAACTTCCCGCATCAATCCCCCCATTACCACCGTATCATTGTTATGGACAACAATACTTGCGGTAGCATTACGCACGCTAAAAAACGGCTGTAGATATGGCTGCCCTTCTGTGCCGTAGTTATACATATCTTTTTCAATATCAAATTCACTGACTTCAGGAACAAGCGTTAAGTTTATGGTGTTGCCGTCACCACCCACATTGGGAGTAACCTTTAATATAATTCCGATATCCCGCGTCTTAAAATCCGAAGGAACAGTAGCATAATATGTCCTGGTCTGTGTTCCAACAACCGCATCATATGTCTGGATCTCATATTTTGTCGGATAGCGATATTCTTTTACGATTTTAATAATAGCTTCCTGCCCGCTTATAGTAGTCACTTTTGGTGAAGACAAAGTGTTACTATCCGTATTTTGCTCAATTGCCGAAAGAACAGATTTAAACTCCTGAAAATCCAAAACACCAAAGCCAAGATTACTGGAGGTAATATTCGGAAAAGGGTCCTTGTAATCAGTATTTTGATCCTTCTCGAAAGGAAAAGTATGGTATGTGCCCGCGCCGTAAGCAGTGATTTCCGGAGTTAATTTAAGCCCGAGTGAAAAAAGATCATCCGTTCCCACTTCTACAAAACGGGCTTCAATCATCACCTGCGGCGGATTCACATCTAAGGCCTCGAGAGCTTTTTCTAAGGCTTCCAGATTAGAAGGTGTATTGTGAGCAATAAGCGTACTGGTACGATTGTCGAGAAAAACACTGCTTCCTTCCGGCCAGCTTACTATTTTCTTCAAAACATCTTTAATTGTAAAGGTCATCTGCCCGGCAACTCCTCCGGGGCCGCCTATTTTAACCCCTTCGTAGGTCTCATAAGAACTACTTTTTTCGCCGTTTTCACCTTCATGTTCTACCACAGCTTTTTCATCTAACCGAAGTTCTTTTATCGTAACAGTATCAAAAGTGGTAAAGGTTGTAAAAGCCGCCGGGCCATGTGAAAGATGATAAATTCTGCTAATCATTGCTTCATTAGCAATGTTATCCTTAGAACTCACCCAGATAAAATCATCTTCAAAACGATAGCTCAGCCCTTTGGTTCGCAGAATCGATTCCAGCGCCTGGATCAAAGTTACATTTTTAAGGAGAATCGATACCTGAGGAGACCTGGCTAGAGCATCCTCATCCATAATAATATTTATCTCACTGACCTTTGAGAGATATTCCAGGATTTTACTCAACTGCGCGTTATTAAAGTCAATACTTACTCTCTTGCGGGCAGCTTTCATTCTTAGAGTTACCAGTTCGTCTGTCTTAACTTTTTCGCTGCTTCTGGTAGTTTCCGATTCGCTGATAAGCCATGCCTTATCTGTTTCAAGCATTCTTTTTTGCTTTATGATTTCTTTTGCAATCGCGACCTTCTGCTCCTCATATCTCATTTTATCCAGTTCCACATTATAAATAAGATCGTTTAGCTGCCTATTGCCGGGATCGAGAACCTGTGCTTTTTTGAAGTGTGCTATCGCCTTGTCAAAGTTATTAGTATCCCACGCATCATAAGCCCGGTTTACAAATCCGGAAATATTCGCCTTAGAATTATCAGGCATCTGGGAGTTTGAGGAACTTTTAAGTTCTGCTAAACGGCCGGCAAGCTCAAGAGCTTGATCTTGATCTTGATCCCAACCGGCATTATTTTCCTGAGAAAATACACCTTTTGGGAAAAACAACAGAATTAATATGAGGAAAAAAACCAGGACAATTCTTTTCATTTATATACCATTCCTTTCTCTAATCTAAGATGCTGCCCTTGATGTGATAGTAACACAGAATCTTCGTCGATGTCAAGCACCTTATACTCTAAAAAATTACTGTTTTTAGTTACTGTTTCTGAATAGCCGCGAGTAAGCTCATTTATCTTTGCCACCCGCTCATTTACGTAGGCCTTCTGCCTGTATTTTATCTCTATGACTTTTCCTTTTTTATCCTTCAATTTAATAAATTTTTCATTTAATTCATGGACTTGATAATACGCGAAATGGCTACCCTCTTTCACAAGATAGCTTTTCTTATACATATTTACCTGTGCTAGCATTTCATTATCATCTTTAAAAAAAACTTTGCCCTGGTATTCAATTCCCAGCGGTTTAAAACCTATTTCGATTACCTGCAAAACCCGGCGATCGCCGGCAGCGATATCAACGCTCTTATTGTACCCGTGCTCTGAAAAAATATTTCTTTTTGAGGTTACTGATGAAAGCGCTCTGACTGTCTGCTCCTCAATATTTAGATACTCTTCTGTCTTAGTGTAATCCCGGCTTCCTGCCGCGCTCTGGGTGCTACGTGTAGAAAGCCTTTGTATCTTTTTATCAAGAATATCATTGTTAGCGGCTGCTTTATTAAATAAAACGGGTATGACACCCAGTACTAAGCATAGCAGAACAAAAAAAATTACTTTTTCTAAATTTTCGTATTTTTCTTTCATTATTATCCCATTATTCTATGCTTCTAAGGTTAATTTCCGCCGCCAGCCGTTCACTTGTATCATCTATTCTCTTTATATCGATCTTCCACAAAACATAAGTCTTATCGCTGCCCGCCAAATCCAGCAAAAACCCCTTTAACTGATTAAAATCCGCTTCTATGGACAATTGCATCGACAAAGACTTAAGAGATACTTCCTCCCCGCTTTGTGTCTTTTTATTGAGCAATACAACTTTATGCGGCAGTTTTACGCTTCTTAGGGCAAATACCTTATTTTCAATCAGAAGACTGATGATATCCTCTAAAATAAACAACTCGCTCGTCAAAACCGGGGCGAGAGAAACATCCGGGACCTTAAACCTGTATTCTTCAAACCCCATGTCCTGCGGCAATAAGATATTATCGCGTTTTGCCTTATCATCTATCCGCTCAAGCGCATCAAAAAGCATTTTCTTAAAAGATAACGGCGTGGCAGATACAGCATTTTTTAAATGTGCTTTGCTTAAAGAACTTTCAAGCCGGCTATAGTTTTGCTCCAGATTAGATCTCAGCGAGTCTTTCAATCTAATCAGGGCATCAACATCATCGCCCATAGTTTTTCTATACTTTTTAATCTCAGCCTCGCGTAAAGCTGCTTTTTCATTTAAATCCGCGCTGCGCCGCGAAATAAAAGACATCAAAAATAAAAACGTTAAAAACAGCACTACTGTCATTATTGCGATCCTTATTTCTAATTTGAATTTTTTAGCAACTATCGCGTCCATTATAAAAACCGCCTTATCTAAGTAAAATGCTTATGGAAAAACTCATCACATTATTGCCGGCTTTACCGACTGTTTCGATCTTAACGTTTTTAATCATTGTCTGTTGCTCTAATTTCTGCTGAAAATCTCCTATGCTGTCCATGTCATCAGCGCTGATTCCTTCCAGAGATATCGAGTCCTTTTCCAGGTCAAAGTTTAAACTCTTTATCCATATTTTACCCGGCATAGCCAAAGCGATATCTTCAAGCATAAAAACCAACGCGTGCTTTGCCGACAATGTTTGGCGCATAATTTGCATTTTTTCCCTGTATCTTCGTATGAAATTATCCGCTTCATTGACAGTTTTTTCATTAGCTTTTAACAGGGCTGCTTTCTGCTGTAATACTTCCAGATAATCCTTTAGAGAATAATACCTGGCAAGGGAAACACAAAAGAAACCGATGAGCAGCAGAAAAATCATCATCAATGATCCCAGGACATAAGGAATTTTCTTTTTCATCCGCTTGTATTGCAGATGCTCAGCCGGCAGAAGATTGACATTTAAAGGCGCCATACCGTTTCCGCGCAAAGCAAGGCCGATAGCCGGCCCAAGAAATTCAGTTAACTGCATGTCCATCTTAGGATTAAACTTCAAGAAGTTAAAATAGTCCATCTTTTCAACACTTGCCGAAAGGCTATTCTCAAAAAATTTATCAATATTTTTGATCTTGCTCGCCCCCCCGCATAAAATAACCTTGCTAAATTTCATGTCTGAAACATGCTGTGATTTATAAAAATTAATCGTTTTGATAATTTCATTTGTCAACTCCGTAAGAATACCGGTAATTACCTCGGCAATCTTACGATCCTGCTCTGCTTCAAAACTTTCTTTTTGATGGTAAAGCATAAGAACCTGGCCTTTTTCCTTTTTTATCTTTTCGGCCAGCTTGCGATCTATTTTCAAAACACGCATAAGCGCGTCATTTATATCTTCTCCCCCTAGAGGCAGGCTTCTTGTCCAGATCCTCCCGGTATTAGCAACGATTACATTTGTTGTTTTTGCTCCGCAATCAATTATCAGGGTTTCCTTTAAATCCCGATAAAAATAGTGCAGGCTGTTATAAAGAGCCAGATTGCTCACATCTATAAATTCCAAATCAAGCGAACATTCGAAGGCGATATTAAGAATTGAATTTATCAATTCCTTTTTTACCGCGGCCAGCAGAATGCTTAGTTGTTTTTTATCGCGGCCGTATACCTGAAAGTCCCATACGACATCCTTTATCGGAAAAGGAATCTGCTGCTGGGTTTCATAAAGAACAATCTGACGTAATTTTTGCGGTGCTGTAACGGGAATTTTTACTAAACGAACAAACGCGGATTGTCCTGCGATAGATATACCTGCTTTAATATTACGCAATATTTTTTCATTGTGAAGGAATTTTTTAAGAAAATAGGCAGCTTTGGCAAGCTGGGCTTCAGGATTAAGTTCTGAGGCCCCTTCCTCATACTCCTGGCAAAAAGCCTTTAATAAACGCATTGTATCGTTCTTTTCTCGAGCCAAAAGAACGATCTTAATCGCACCCGCGCCGATATCAATACCTAGGAATAAATCTTTTTTTACTACAGACATAATTCACCGTAATTAATTACATTCCTTGTTGATTTTTTTTGGTAAGCTGCTAAATATGCCTTTTAAGCACATATTAGCATCACCTTTTCTTCCCTGAAAAGGTGGTATTTAAGATAATTTCATCGAGCCCTTTACAAAATTACTGTGAGCCGTAACTTATTTGTGTACATATTATATAACATATTTATAAAGCTTTGTCAATATTCCCAGGTTTTTCAGAGGTTCCAAAGAAAATGATTTCAAGGCCGCAAGGCACGATTCTTTATTTTAAACACTTAGAGAGTTTATGAGCGTGATGAGCGGCAGGAACATCGAAAGAACTATGATCCCGACTACAACTCCCATCACAATAATAAGTAAAGGCTCAAGCAATGACGTCAAGCTTCCGGCTGTAATCTCGATTTCTTCATCAAATGTATCGGCTACTTTTATAAGAATTTTATCTAAAGATCCGCTTTCTTCTCCTACAGCGATCATATTAACCATCAACTGGGGGAAAACATTAGTGTTTTCAAGCACTTTTGATATAAAACCTCCCTCACGAACACTTTCATAGACAGAATTAATCGCCTTAGCGATTACCTCATTACCGCTGACCTGTTTTGTCAGTTCAAGCGCCCGCAGGATCGGGACTCCGCCTTCTAAGAGAGTGGCCAGAGTCCTGGCAAAACGCGAAGCTGTTATTTTCTGGATCAAAAGCCCGAACACAGGAAGATTCAGCATTATTTTATCATTAAAATAGCGAACAGTATAATTGCGCAAAAGCAGCTTATAACTTATAAATATTAAAGCAATTCCTCCAAATAATAAATACCAGCGCTCCAGTAAAAGATTACTAAACGCTAGAAGCGTCCTTGTTAAAAGAGGCAAGGCAACGCCTGTATTCTGAAATAATTCCATAAAACGCGGTATTACAAAAGCAACTATAAATCCAAGTATTATGATTGAAACAACCAAAACAAGACAAGGATAAATCAACGCCGCCTTTATGCGCTGCGTAAGCCTCAGATTTCTTTCAAGATAATCGGCTAACCTCTTGAGAACTTCATCCAGAGCACCGCCGGTCTCTCCTGATTTGACCACGTTTATATAGATCCTGGAAAAAGAATCCGGATAATGCGCAAGCGCCCCGCTGAAAGTCTTGCCTGATTGAATCATATCGATAATATCATCAATTATTACCTTCATTCTTCCAAACCGCGTTTGCTTATTAATTGTCTGCAGTCCTCTTAAAAGCGGCAACCCGGCATTAAGAAGCACAGCAAGCTGCCTGGTAAAAACAACCTTGTCTTCCGGTTTAAATTTAGATTCACCTTGTTTTATGAAATTTAATTTTCCGATTAATGCTGTAAAAATATTGCGGGATTTAACTTGCTCATCTGCGGCAATAACATGGGAGGGGAATATACCCATTTGGCGTATCTTGCTTAAAGCAGCATTAAGATTCACGGCCTCTACCTGTCCGCCTAAATCTTTTCCTTCTCTGTCGACCGCGGTATAGTTAAACAGTTCTTTTTTCATATATTATCCTGTTAAGGGTTAATGAACGAATAATTGTAATAATCCTGGGGGCCGCGCTTGCCTCGGCCCGATTATTAATGATTTGACCAATTATTGATAATTCTATACGGGCGCAGGCAAGCGGCGCCCCTACGTTATCATCATATTCACCAAATATATTTTGTCTATTTTTTGAACAAATAGTATTGAACTAATAACCATTTAAACGTAAGCAGATGTTATCGCGACCAATTCATCTAAGGCTATCCTGCCGGAAAAAACTTTGAGCAATCCATCCTCTCGTAAAGTACGCATTCCGTTTTTTATCGCCTGTTCTCTTAATTGGGCGATAGGCACTTTATCCAAAACAAGCGTCCTTATATCCTCATCAAGAATAAGCAATTCAAATATTCCAGAACGGCCTTTATAGCCGGAGTAATTACAATGCTCACACCCCCTGCCTTTGTAGAATTTTTTTCCCTCGCTCTCTTTTTCACTTATACCCGCGTCCCTCAAGGATTCCTCTGTCGGAGTATATTCATGTTTACATTTAGTGCAAATACACCGAAGGAGCCTCTGAGCTAAAATCGCCTCAATCGCAGAAGCAATCAAAAAAGGCTCCACTCCCATATCAATAAGCCTGGTAATAACACTGGGAGCATCATTGGTATGCAGGGTAGAAAAGACAAGGTGTCCGGTTAAAGACGCGTGTATGGCCATCTGTACTGTTTCCGTATCACGGATTTCTCCAACCATAATAATATCAGGATCCTGACGCAAAATATGGCGAAGCGCCACAGGAAAAGTCATGTTTATCTTTGGCCGCACAGAAACCTGGATCAGCCCAGGCAAGTCAAATTCAACCGGATCCTCTACGGTGATAATCTTTTTCTCTATCGAATTGATTTCACTCAGCGCGGAATATTGCGTGGTAGTTTTTCCGCACCCCGTAGGGCCTGTACTGAGGATTATACCGTAGGGCCTTTTAATCAATTCCCTTATTTTCTCTCTTGTATCCGGCTCAAACCCTATTTCATTAAGTGATAACTGCACGGCCGCCCTATCAAGGATTCTAATTACAACACTCTCCCCGAATAGTGTCGGAAGTGTTGATACCCGCAAATCCACCATTCTTCCGGCTATTCTAACCAGGGTCCTGCCGTCCTGCGGCAGCCGTGTTTCCGCGATATTGAGATTAGCCATGACCTTAATACGCGAGCTGATGGCAAGATGCAGCGCCTTGGGAGGAGAGATGACATCATAGAGAACCCCATCCAAACGATAGCGGATTTTAAAGTTATCCTGAAACGGCTCAAAATGTATATCCGAGGCATTCCTGTTAATTGCCTGGGTAAAAATCATATTGATCAATTTAATTATAGGAAGCCGTGAAGCTGTCTCCCCTATATTCTCAACATTTTCCGCTCCTTCGATTAACTCCGGGATATTCTGGCTTATTTCGAAGAAAAGCTCATCTACACTTTCCGCATCTTGTTTGTAATGTTTTTTTATGGCCTCTGCGATGCTCTCAGGGCTTGCCACTTTCCCCTTTATGTTACAGTTAAACATAAAGCGCAGGTCATCAAAGATACTGAAATTGAGCGGGTTATCTGTAGCAATAATAAGCGTATTTGCCTGGAAACTAAGCGGCATTACATTATAAAGCCGGGCAATCGATCCAGGAACTTTTTCAATAACCTCCTGAGCAATAACAAAATCATTGAGTTCTACGGTTTCCATCTCAGCCTGGACACCCAAAACCTTAAGCAATTGCTCCTGAGTAATAAATCCCAGGTTGACAAAAATCCGGCCTAAAGGCAGGCCGCTTGTTTTCTGCTGTTCTAAGCCTTCCCTGAGATCCTGGGCACTGATAAGGCCGCGCTCCTTGAGGATATCGCCTATTGGTTTAAATTTAAATCCACTGTTCATTTTTAACTTATCTCTATCCCTTTCCGCTGATTTTTGCCTTCATTTGATCCTGATCAAATGCCCTGGCAATCGCATCTTCAGGCCTGATCACCCCAGTTGTATATAATTCAAACAATGAAGAATCAAACGTCCTCATGCCGAATTTTGCCCCGGTTTGCAGGTCTGATGTAATCCTATAAGTCTTCTTTTCCCGGATAAGATTCTGTATCGACGGCGTAGAAATCATTATTTCAAAAGCAGCCGCGCGCCCCCGGCCTGAGGCTTTGACAATAAGCTGCTGGGAAATAACCGCTAAAATAGACGTGGACAGCTGGGTTCTGATTTGCTCCTGTTGATTAGGAGGAAACACATCAATAATTCTGTCTACAGTGCGTGCCGCACTGGTTGTATGCAAAGTAGCCAGAACTAAATGCCCGGTTTCCGCGGCTAATATCGCTGCCTCTATAGTCGCCAAATCCCTCATTTCTCCCACAAGGATAACATCCGGATTCTGACGCAGCCCTTTAATAAGGGCCTCGCTGAAACTGGGGACATCCACGCCTAATTCTCTCTGGGTAATAATACCTTTTTTGTGCGTATGATAGTATTCTATAGGGTCTTCAATTGTAATAATATGGCAATCACGTTCAGTATTAATAAAATCCGTCATAGTCGCAAGTGTAGTTGTCTTACCGCTGCCGGTAGGCCCTGTTACTAAAATAAGCCCGCGGGGGCGGTACAACAGATCTCTGACAACCTGCGCAAGCCCGATCTCTTCAAAACTTAATAAATGCCCTGGAATCAATCGTAACGTCAGTCCATAATGGCCTTTTTGTTTATAGACTGAAACACGAAAACGGGCTATTTTTTCAAAAGCAAAACCGAAATCAACTCCGCCTACCTGCTGAACTCGCTGTTGATTCTCCATGCCGGTGATAGACTTCATAAGCGCCTCTGTATCCTCATGGCTAAGTAAATCATAGTTCAAAGGCATCAGCGCTCCGTCAATTCTTAATGTCGGAGACTTGCCTACGGTCAAATGCAAGTCTGAAGCATTATGTTTGACGCAAATCTTTAACAGTTCTCCAATATCTATCATGATAAATCCCCCTTTTAGTCGATATCACTTTGAGTAACTCTCACCACTTCCTGAAATGTTGTCAGGCCGCCCAGTACTTTTTCTATAGCATGCTCTTTTAATGTTGTCATACCCTTTTTCCGCGCCGATTCTCTGATAACCGTATTCGGGACATGTTCATGCGCAAGCTGTCTTATCTGCTCATCCAGGATCAATAATTCGAAAATACCTGTCCTGCCTTTATATCCTGTGAACCCGCAATGCGCGCATCCCTTTGCCTGATAAAGTTTATATTTATCGGCTGCCTCTGTATTAAGTTCCAGGATCTTCACCTCATCCTTAGGCGGTTTGTATTCCTGTTTACAATCCGGACACAATAGGCGGACAAGACGTTGAGCTAAAACCGCCTGCACAGTAGCAGCTGTGAGGTATGCCTCTATTCCCATATCTACAAGCCTTGTAATCGCGCTGGGAGCGTCATTTGTATGCAGAGTAGAAAAAATCAAATGCCCTGTAAGCGCGGACTGCACAGAAATTCGTGCTGTTTCCAGATCCCTTATCTCTCCGACCATTATAATATCGGGTGCCTGGCGCAGCATAGAACGTAAAACCCGCGCGAAAGATAAACCTATTTTTGTTTTTACCTGCACC
>JAKLQT010000207.1 GCA_022013205.1 Candidatus Omnitrophota bacterium
CCCTATCTCAATCTTCATTCGTATAATTCTATTCAGGAATTAGGGATTTGGTTTTTAGGATTAAAAAAACAGACAAATTGAGCTAATATGTGGTAAAATCAGCTAAATCAATAACACGTAGATAAACAGGATATACTATAGTGCTTGAAAAAATTATAGCTTATTTTATTAAAAGGCATCTTCTTACTAACCTTATTGTGATTGTTGTTCTGATCGGCGGAATATTTGCCTGGCAAAAGACAAGCAAGGAAGAGATGCCGGATATTGAATTTGACCACGCGCATGTAACTGCAAGTTACCCCGGAGCGACTGCCTCGGAAGTCGAACATTTTATCACAAAACCGCTTGAAGAGCAGGTGAAAGGCCTTGACGGTGTTTTCCGGATTACGAGTACCTCCAGCGACGGAGGCGCCAATATTTCGGTTGAATTCGAAAAGGACTATCCTAATCTTGACGAGGCTTTAATGGATCTTCGCAACGCGGTGCTGGATGTGAAACTGCCGGATGATGTCATTGATGAGCCTGAGGTTCATGTCTGGAAAACTTCGAAAATGGCGATCATTGATGTGGTTTTAATTGATACCAAAAGGCATCTTCTGGATATGCAATCGCGCAAACGCCTGCAGCAATATGCCTATACTCTGGAGCAGCAGCTGCTTAATCTTCCCCAAGTAAATACTATCGAAAAATCAAATTATCTGCAGGAAGAACTGCAGATAATGGTAAAGCCGGAAAAATTAAGAGAATTTGATATTCCGTTTAATACTGTAATGCAGGAGGTAAAGAGTAACCATGTCCGCCAGCCCGCGGGAAGCATTGAGGCAAAAAGTGAACCAAAGGTTACTTTGCTTTCTGAGCTTGATGATGTGCAAAAGCTGGAAGAGCTGGTTATTCAGGGAGGGTTTGAAGGCCAGGTTGTAAGGCTTAAAGAAGTAGCGGATATTAATCGCGGTTTTAGAAAGAGTAGTACAATATTCAAGGTAAACGGCCGCGAAGGCATTTTGCTTAGAGTGATTAAAAACAGTTCCTACGGAATCCTCGAGGCGTTGGAGGCGGTTAAAAAACAGCTTAAGAATTTTCAAAAAAACAATCTGCAGGATACAGGAATCGAGCTTATCTCACTTGATGATGAATCCGTTGATTTGAAAAACAGGTTGTCGCTTGTTGTCACAAACGGGGCTATTGGTTTTATCCTGATACTGCTTATATTATTTATTTTCTTGGATTTTAAATCCGGCGCTTGGGTGGCGATGGGCATTCCGTTTACGCTTTGTTTTGCCATGATCGGCACAATGCTCATGGGATATACGATAAACAATATCACTCTGGCCGCGGTTATTATAGTTTTAGGCATGATTGTTGATGATGCGATTGTTGTCTCGGAAAATATAACCCGCATGCGCTCTGAAGGCATGTCTTCTATAGATGCGGCAGTCAAAGGAACCGCTTTTGTGTTTACCCCGATACTTGCCAGCATCCTGACTACGTGCATCGCGTTTGTGCCGCTTTTATTTTTTCAAGGCAGGTTCGGGAAAATGCTTGTTTTTATTCCGCCGATAATATTTCTTATGCTGGGAGCAAGCCTTTTTGAATCACTCGTAATATTGCCCGGACATATGCACCTTGATCTTTCTGTTTTTAATGGGTATTTAAAAAGATTTAAGAAAAAAGAGGTCAAGGAGAATGCAATACACTGGTTTAGTAAGGTGGAAGATTATTACGAAAGTGTTTTAAATAAGGTACTGCCTTTTAAAAAGTTTGTGTTTATTCTCTTTGTTCTGCTGCTTGTTTTTTCCGGATATATTGTTAAAACAAAAATGAAATATGTGATGTTTCCTAATGAAGAGACCCGGCAGATTTCCATATCCGGGGAAGCAGCCGCGGAATCGGATAAATATGATACCGCCGAGTTGACTAGGCAGGTAGAAGATATAATCATGCCGTATCTAGGAAAAGAAGTGATCGGGTTCAGGACAAGTATTGCCAGGAGCAGATGGGGCCGGGCAGTTGAGGAAAATAAATTCCGCATGAGCGTTGAGATCCTGCCTAAGGAAAAACGCGAAAAATCAGCCAACCAGCTTATTAAAGAATGGGAAAAGGATTTTGCCGCGATTAAGGGGCTTAAAGATATTCAGGCGGTTAAAAGCCGATGGGGGCATGCCTCCGGAAGCCCGATAGAACTTATTGTGCAGGAGAACGACGAAACCACAAGAAGTATGATTACAGAACAGCTTGCCGAGATTATGAGAAATAATCCTGCACTTGAAAATGTCGAAATAGAGCGTCCATTGGAGAATACAGAATACCAAATAAGCTTAAACCGCGAAAAGATCAAACGTTTGTCCATAAATCCCGCGGATATTTCAGCCACGCTCAGGGCCGCTCTTGAGGGAACGGTTATTTATGAGCTGCTGCAGGGAGACGAGGAAGTAGACGTGAGGTTTACGGTTATTGAAAAGGCGAAAAAAGATATTGAAAATATCCTTGATATCCCTGTGGAAAATACGGGAAATTATCTGGTGCCTTTAAGGGATATAGTTGATGTTAATAAAACAATCACCCCCGGTTCGATCGAGAGAAAAGACGCCAAAAGGGTCACTACGATATTTGCGGACATAAAAAAAGGAGCAAAGCGGGCGCCGATTGAAATAGCCGAGTATCTTGAGAAGAACGAATTTCCAAAAATTTTATCCGCGTATCCGACTGTTCTGCTTAATTTTGAAGGAGAGGTAAAAGATACGCGCCAGTCAAAAGGGGATTTTACCAGCTCGATAATCATGGCAGTCTTATTGATATATATTGTGCTTGTTTTATTGTTAAACTCATTAACAAAACCGCTTATTATCATGTTGTCAATTCCTTTTGGTATTGTGGGCATAGTGCTTGCTTTCTGGCTGCATGGTAAAGTTCTGTTCGGGTTTTTCGCGGCCATCGGCGCGGTAGGGCTTGCCGGTGTTGTGGTCAATGATTCTATAGTTATGCTGGTGAAGCTGGAGAAGCATTATGACCGCTTAAAAGGTAAGGCATTCTCCAACGCGCAGATTGCTTCGATCTCAAAGACCAGATTAAAAGCGGTTATCCTCACCACAGTCACAACTGTTGCCGGACTTCTGCCTACGGCATACGGGTTTACCGGATATGATGCTATGCTCGCGGAGATGATGCTGGCATTGGCCTGGGGGCTTATGTTCGGGACATTGATCACGCTGCTGCTTGTTCCCAGCGCGTATAGCCTGGGGAAAGATATGAGTTATAAACTGGCTGAATTTATTAAAGGTTAAAAATGAAAACAAGGGAAAAATATAAAACGGTTCTTTTAGGATTAGCGCTGCTTTTAACGGCAAAGGCGGTTTTTGCAAAGAGCGGCGATTTTGCGATTGATAAGCCGGTGACGGAACACGTTCTCGGGATCGAAGAGTTTATTGAGCTGGCAGCAAAAAATGACACGGAGTTTGAGGCAATATTGATTGAGGAGCTTACCTTGCAATACCGTAAAGACTTAAAATTGCCGGCAAGGGACCTGGTGCTTGATGTTAAGGCGGATTACGATTTTTTTGTCTCTCAGGACAGAGAAGAACCGGAAGGCGCGGTGGCCTTAAGTAAACTTTTTCCAAATTCCGCGACGAGTGTCAGTGTTGGCTATGAGACCAACGCGTCTTTTTCTTCGCGTATTAATTCTACGGAGTTTTCAGTAGCTGTTTCGCAGGCTATCGCGGGTGATGCTTTTGGCAGATCGGCCCGTTTGCAGGATAAAATTGTCGGGGCTGAGATTGAGGTGATTCAGCATCAGATAATAGAAGCATACGAGGATTATCTGGCTGAGATTGTCTGGGCTTATTATGACTGGTACGCGGCATATGAGAATTTGAATATTAGCAGATCCTCTTATCAGGATAATTTAAAGCTGTTAAAAAATATTGAAGATAGAAGAAAAAGCAGCATAGCCTTAGCTATTGATGTCAATAAGATCAAACTGCAGGTGCTGGCAAAAAAGGAAAAACTGATCGAACTTGAAGAGGCTTATAATAATAAGTTCAATTTTATAGAAACAGCTCTTCGTTTTAAGAACACTAAAGGGCTTATCCCGAAAGAGCCGGGGATGTACTCTGATTTTATAATATCCTTTAAAGCGGATTTCGGGCGATTCTGGAAGCATAGCCGCACGTACAAAATGCTTGAATTGCTTAAATCAAAGACATCACTTGAGGTCGAGAAAGAAGCAGATGATTTGCTGCCTTCTGTAAATCTGCGTTTGGGATACACGATGAATGGAGATAATTTTGAGATTGATAATGATGAGGGAATGGTCTTTGCAGGGATTTCTTTAAAATTACCGTTTTCTGATCAAGTTGACCGGGCGCAATACGAAACGGCCAGGATCCAGCGTAAAAAGACCGGTTTGCAGGCCGCAAACACGCATTATAGATTATTTAGGGACATGAGAAATCTCAGCCTTCAGATTGAAAAAGAACGGCAGCTTGTGGAAACAGACCAGGAAAAAATCAGTTTAGCGCGCTCGATATTAGCGGATGAGGAGGAAAATTATTCTTACGGAAAAGTAACTCTGAATGATTATATTTCTTCCGTTAATGTGCTGGACACGAACAGATTCAATCTGATAGAGCATAATACCCAATATCAAAAATTAATAGTAGAATGGCTGAGGCTGACAGATAGATTAATAGGGGAAAAAGAGCTCAAAAATTTTTAGGTGTGCGCGTGCCGGAAGAATTTTACGCTCATACGCGGTTTTCCCCAAAAGGGGCCGCTAAATCCGAAACTGATTTTTGGTACGAAGCAAACTCGTCATTGACATTATAAATGTCAATGACTCAGACAGTGCTTCTACCCTAAAAAAGCAGGGTTCCCAAAAATAAGCTTCGTATTTAGCTAAAACCGCGAAAATCACTTAAAAATTCTTTCAGCACTTATAAGGTGTTAATTGACTAAGCTTTTTTGTTTTTGCTTAAGAGCTCATGAGCTGATGAGCTATAAGGGAACCTCTAACCGAGGAATTTTTTATGGATATAAGTATAGAAAAAGCCCTCCAAAAATCAAAATTCAGATCAAGCTTTAAACTTACCCCAAAAGACCTGCTGTATATAGACAGGATTGGGCTTGATAAGCTCAAGAGCCACGTACAGGATTTTATTCTAAGAAAAATAAGCCCTGCTAATCCGAAAAATGACGGAAAGCAGACACCATTAAAAGGGCATCCGGTATTCATTGCCCAGCACGCGACAGCTACCTGCTGCAGAGGCTGTATTTATAAGTGGCACAAAATTCCCAAGAAAAGAAATTTAAGCGAAGCTGAAATAAGTTTTATTGAAAGTCTTATCATACGCTGGATAAACAGGGAGTTGAAAAATAATACAGTCTAATAACCATATTTTGTGGATTTTGGAGAGCCAGTTCTTAATCCCGGGACATTACCCCCAACTCCTAGATAGAAAACACTTTTCCTTTGCTCATAAAACAAACAGGGGGAATTATATTTACCTCACAGACAGCCATGGATGGTTGTCGAGAATGCCTGTCCGCCAATCTTTATGGCGGGAGTAAATACAATTTCACCTGGTTGTTTGCTCCGCGCTGCTTCTCAAATAACTTCTTCACCTTTTAAGTGATTGTTCAATTCTTTCCAAATACTTACTATCTTCATTCGTATAATTCTATTCAGGAGTTGGGGATATCACTATAGTTATGTTACATGGATTTTTGAGAGGATATAATTTAGTATTTTATTTTTTTTGAAGGATTTCTATAAGCTCTATTTCAAAAATCAAGTCTTTATCAGCCAGGGGATGGTTGCCGTCTATTATTACCTCAGTATCGTTTATAGCGGTAATAACTACGCCTATTCTCTGGCCGTTGCCTGGCTGAAGCTGCATGTGCTGGCCTAGTTTTAATCTTATGCCTTTGGGAAAATCCGATTTGGGCAAGGTTACAACCATGTCCTGGCGTTTGGCCCCGTAGGCTTTCTCATAACCGATAGTAAGGGTTTTTGATTCGCCTTTTCGCATTCCGAGAACACCTTCTTCAAAGCCGGTGATAACCTGATTTGCTCCGAGTGTAAATTCGAACGGGCCTTTTCCCCTTGAGGAGTCAAAAACACGGCCGTTTTTTAGTTTGCCTGTATAGTGCAATTTAATCGTATCGCCGGGTTTAACTCTTTTCATATTTAAACCTCCTTCACGAATTTGTTCTGTTAAAAATATCTTTTGTATTTTTATAAATATTCACCATAGAGAGCACAGAGTTCACGGAGAAAAACTAAAGCATAAATCATTTTATTTCGGTAACAGTAAGATGTTATTTTTTACTTCTTCCGTTCAAGTTAACGTTTTTGCGAGGCCAAGTCAAGGGAAAATGCTTGAGGGCTAATGGCTGATTGTCGATAGCTGATGGCTCATAGCTCACAGGAAAAGCAGATTGAGTTAACTGGTTGCAAGTTAGACCGTGGAAAAACTGATTTCTGGTAACTGGTTACTGAAAATAGGTAACTAATACTAACTGAAAAAAGTGGTTCATTCTTATTTAAGTTAAAAGTTCTAACATAACTATATGCGGGGTAAGGTGATTAGAAAATTTTACGCTTAGCGCAATTTTTCCCGCTTTTGGCAAAACCACCAAATAGGGTGCAAGTTTTAGGTACTGCGGAACTCGTCCTTCGGCTTTTGCCAGGATGGACTTTAGACAGTTCCGTGCCCTTCGGGTTCCCTAAAACTTACTTCCTATTTGCTTAAAATTGTGAATGCGCTTAAAAATTTCCCAATCACCTTTTTAACCTAAATACGAAAGAACCAAAAAACTGTCAACTATTGCAGGACAAGACATCTGATTATAATCTTTTACCCTGGCTGCGCTGTCAGGAACAAGGAAAAATATTTTTGTTTTATATTGACTGAGCAATAAGATTGGTATTCTGAGTTCTTTCACTGCGGAATCTATATTTAGCATAGCAGGTCATATCCATTGTTTCTTTTATCAAATCACTTAGAGTGAGCAGGTCTAATTCTTTCCGATTCCTATAGGCAAAGAGCACATTAAGTTCCGGTTGTCGTGGAATGTTATCAAAATTAGAGCGTCTTATTGGAAGGTCTTCGTTGTGAATTTTTCCGCCAAACATTTTCTGTTCCAATCTCACTCTACGCTTAAGCGCTGCGAATTCTAACTTTAGCTGTTCATCTTCAGGGCGCGTGATCAAATGGCCGGGGCCGTATCTTGCCAGTAAACTACCTTCATCAAAAACTACCATTTGCTGCATTACCCTTTCTCCCGGGGACAAAGCATAAACATCATCCGGGATATGTAAAGATGCTTTCTGTGTCTTACAATTGTACTTAGAATCTTTTAAATTTAAAATTCCACAAACCATATCCCCTAAATCTTCTGCCGCGGCCCTGCCCGCGGCAAGCTTAACCCCGATAAGCACAAAGTAACGATCTTTTAGATTAATAATCCTATGCTCACGCGGAATATTTCCGATATTTCTTGTGTCTATAAACGGAAAAGGTTTTACGGCATTGCGGGAGTGCCGATTATATATACTTACACTGGCGCCGGTAAACATGCTGTTTATAAATGCCATTGCTGATTTTTCTTCTTCGCCGCTTCGATAAATATTGTCACCTGTTTTAAAATGCTCATTAAAGTTGTCCAGCATATTATGTTCACTCTGTGTTATGTTATGGGACTTAGCAAGTTTTCCTTTTAATAATCTTCCTTCATCCGTAAGGCTGCCGTCCGGGTTTACTAAAGCCTTATCATCATCAATAAAGTCGCGGGTGTCAAATTGGTAATAACCTCCTGTTTCTTCGTCTCTGTGGGTTATGAAAACAGGTTTTCGCATTCCTAACTCAGGCACAGGCATGGACATAAGATATGTCCGGTTTGAGCCGACGGCTTTTTCCGGCACATAAAGGATCGAGCCAAAGACCGGCAATAAAAATTTTCCCCGGCTGGACGTATACTTACGGCCTTCAGCTATAACAGCTTCATCTTTTAATATCTTACTATGAACGATATCTATGCCGCTGCCTGCGCTATTAACTAAAAATCTTGCCTTTACCGTAAACTCATCAGAGCTGTAAGTATGCCCACTTCGAGATTCCGCGGGTTCTCCGGCTAAATCCCTCACCCGGATAGAATAATAGCCTTTTTCCTCGTTATATTCGGCTTTTGCTACCCGTGCAAAATTAAGTGTTATTGCTCCGTGGCGGTAAGCGTCTTTTGCCGTATATACTGTAAGCAATTTACCGTCTGTTACATATTCGTAAAAGGTTACAACTGCTTTTATCTTTTGCGTGTCAAGCTCGGGAAAGTTTTTTTCTATTGAATTCTTACCGATATATAACCGGGGCCGGCCCAGAGAAAAACCGCTTAAAGCCCAATGCAGCATTACACCGCAGTAAGTTATCAAAGGAGAGCGTTCTTCAGCTTTATCAAGAACCAGATGAACACGTTTAGCTTTAGTTATCTGGGCGCTTTGTCCGGCAATATTTTCACTTTCCTTGAGTGTCTTCAACGCAAACCGCAGATGGTTCATTGCTGTCTTTAGGTCTTCTTTAACCTCTTTTGCCGTCTCCCGCATTGAATGTTCTCTATTAAACAGGCGCAAACACCCGCTAAAAGCCTTTCTCAGATACGTCCAGGCCTTTTCTAAATATAACACGCCGCGATGCACAATGTTTCCGGAATTACCGCTGGCGTGCTCAGCCCAATCACTGCCTTCTACGACAAATGTCTTAAAGCCTCTTTGCGTAAGGTCTCTCGCTGCCGATGTCCCGGTAATCCCTCCACCGATGATAAGAAAATCAAATAGTTCATCTTTTAAATCGCCCTTTGTTATTCTATCAACCATTTTCTTTCGCGTCTGCCAGGAAAATTCTTCGTGCCCTACATCCCGCTCTTTTTCAGCGCCAAGCGTATTCATTTCCATAAGACCATATTGTAAAATTTGGTTATTAATCTGCAGTTGAGGGGAAAGATAATAGGCCTCTTTATCTAACGTGATATGCTCTGTGCCGCACCAGGCACTCTGGCCTATTACCAGTGTCTGTGCCAGTACAAAAATAAATATTCTTGATAATATTTTTGGTTTTTTAATATTATTGTAACAGTTCAGCTCTGGGAAGAACTCTCTATAATACTTCAACTATTCCGCCGAAGAAAAAGTAAACGGCCGGCGCTAAAATGCTTTAATTGATCGCGTTCATTTTAAGCGCATTTTTTTCTTGACATTTTCCGAGC
>JAKLQT010000208.1 GCA_022013205.1 Candidatus Omnitrophota bacterium
AAAGTTCAGTTCTTAATTTTTCAATAAAATCTCTTATCGCCGTTTCTGATCGTAAAATGGTATTCATCTTCCCTTATTAATTTTATAAAAGTAACACGTTATTTAAAAAAATTCAAGTAGTTTTTCAGGAATTTTTTTAAGAAATTTTTTCATTTGACTTAATGTGTCAAACTCTATTAATATATCCATTATAAGTAGTTATTATAAATAGCATTAATTGGAAATTGGATGGCTGCCCAAGGATAAGATTTTTATAAAACTTTGGCAAAAAAGTAAAACGATGGCAAAAAAAGAAGACAGCTCTCTGTTAAGATTTGGAGTCTCAATAGAGGAAAACCTTTTAAAAAAATTCGATTCTTTTATTTCCAGCACTAACTACAAAAACCGGTCGGAAGCCTTAAGAGACTTGATCAGGATTGCGCTTGTTGAAGAAGAATGGGAAAATGCTGACGAAGAAGTTGCCGGCGCAATAGTTCTTGTTTATAACCACCACAAGAGAGAGCTTGTCGATAAGCTGCTTGACATCCAGCATGATTATAATAAATATATAATTTCAAGCCAGCATATACACCTTGATCATGACAACTGCCTTGAAATAATAGTTGTAAAAGGCAGCATGAAATTTATCCAGGAAATTCTGTCAAAACTCAAGTCTGCAAAAGGCGTAAAGCACGCCTCGCTGACAAAATCAACGCTTGGTAAAAATATTTAGCTTTAAAAAATATTTAGATCTGAATCTTTTTTATTGCCAGCCAACTTTTCCTGGCATTACCATTGAAATCCAGGTATTTCCAGCATTAAGGGATACTTCATTGCCGCTGCCGTCTCTTAATACAAACCTGTCAGCAACTCCGCCTCTCTCCCATGTGCCTTCAACTGCGTTTCCATCTATAAAATAAAATGCCTGGCCCAAACCTGTTGTTCTTACACTCATGTGTTTGTATTTATCTATAGGTCCTACAATATCTGTAATAAGCACAACAACATTCTTAACAGAAATTATCTGGCCCGATTCATGGTCAACATGTGGCTTATTGCCCATATATCTTAAATAGCTGTTTGAATTTCTATCATATTTAAAATTAACGTTAAATCCTCTGGGAGCATAGGCAGCTGTGCCAAAATCTATGAAAACATTATTTATACCGCCTCTGTCACCTTCACCGGCATCGCCCTTATAGGAAAATGGCATTCCATTACCTTCAAGGGGATATCCTAACTGCATGGCTTTTTGTTTGACAGCAATTGTGGAAGTAAATGCAGTATGTTCCTGTACTTTACTTCTAGTCCAGTCTCTCCAGTAAGGCGCAGTACCAACTATTGAGCTCAATCCGGATCTGTCAGTCATTGCGCTCATTGTATACATTCCAAGATCCTGGATATATTTATAGCATTCAGGATAAGTGCCAAAAAACAAATATATCGGGTCAAAAGATTTTGCAATTTCAGCATAATAAGGCCTGGAACTTCTAAAAGGCCCAACAATGGAAGCGTCTTTTGTTCCGAATACTGCTACAAAACGGGTAATGCCGTATTCGCTAACAACCTCAAAAACTACATCGGCATTCTGCAATCCTGAGTGAGGTCGTGCAGCTGCACTGTTTTCAATCATAATTGCAATTGGTCGTGCATTAGTAAGCCCAGCCCACTCTTTGACTTTGGTTTGGATTGTGTCGGGCGCTATAACCCAGGCAGAACTTAAAAGAAGCATGATTGTCAGGATACCGACAAGTACAAGCAAAGTACTTTTTTTCATAATGTTTTCCCCTTGAACAAATAAATAATATTTTATTAATAGAAAAGTAAATAAAAATGTATTTTACTTATTTTGTTGCATTAAGTAAATAAATTTTGAGATAATAATTATTTAGATAAGAATAAATTTATAGGAAAGTTAAATAATAGGAAAATTTAAATAAAATAATAAGACCGCAAAATAGGAAGGCAAAATGGAAAAAGTATTGAGATTTAAAAAAGAGGATTTATTCAATTATGCAGTGCTTTACATGGAAAAGCTGGGCATTCCCCAAAAAGATGCAGAAATTGTTGCTGATGTTTTAATTGCTGCAGACTTAAGGGGTGTTGATTCTCACGGGCTTATAAGGATCTACAGCTATTACGGAAGCAGGTTGGAAAAAAAATACATGAACCCGTTAACCCCGTTCAAGATAATATCTGAGACAGATACCACAGTTCTATATGATGGTGGCAATGGACTTGGCCAGGTTATTTCCTGCCTTGCAATGAAAAAATGCATAGAAAAGGCAAAAAAATCAAATGTTGCTATAGCTACAGTAAAAAACAGCAACCATTATGGTATCGCAGGTTATTATGCAATGATGGCGCTTGAACATGGCATGATTGGAATCAGTCTTACCAATTCACAGCCACTGGTAGCTCCAACTTATGGAAGAACTGCAGTCCTGGGAACAAATCCGATTAGTTTTGCTGCGCCTTCTTATAATGAATACCCGTTTGTACTGGATATGGCAACCAGCGTTGTTCCAATCGGAAGAATAAAGGTTTATGAAGAAAAGAATGAAAAAATCCCGATTGGCTGGGGAATCGATGATGATGGCAATGTGACTGAAGATCCAAAAAAGGTTCAAAGCGGCGGACCGGGAGCGCTAATGCCCCTTGGTGGAATCGATATAATGCGTGGCTATAAAGGTTATGGGCTGGCGCTAATGGTTGAAATCTTATGTGCTGCGCTTTCGGGAGCAGCTCACTTGACCGATGTTGGTTTTCCACATGAACCAAAAGTATCAGATGTAAGTCACTTCTTCATGACAGTAAATATAGAAGCTTTTAGACCCCTTATAGATTTCAAGAAGCAGATCGATGATATGATTAAAATACTTAAGAACTCCCCGAAAGCGGCTGGCCACGCAAGAATTTATATCGCAGGTGAAAAAGAATTTGAAATTGTAAAATTCAATGAAACACATGGAGTGCCGATCATAGCTCCCGTAATTGAAGAGCTTAAAGCCAACGGCAAGAGATTGGGCGTAGATTTCGAATTAAAACCGCTTTAAGTCAAAAGAATATCAGTTTAATTCGGAAAATTGCTTTGGCGCCTTGCCCAATTAAAATTATAAAATTTTCTAATAATTATATTTATGTAAATATGTAATTGCATAAATATAAAAAAGTGCTATAATCACCAGCATGAGAAAATCAAATGTTTTAGCATTTTTAATTGTTGCTGCCGCAATTGCTCTGCCGCTATTGCTTTTCCCCAGAATGATTTACTGCAGCTATAAATCGCCTTTTATAATGCCCATGGCGTCCGGAAATATAATTGTCGGGTTCAGAGACAGCTATCTGGATAAGATGAAACAAGTTGAAAGGAAGCATACTGGCATCGACATCGAGGGCGAGGCAGGTGAAAATGTTCTTGCTTCCGGCAATGGTTTAGTGACTTATATTGGTTTTTCACCTATTGGCGGCAGGACTCTGGTAATCAGGCATAATGAAAAAATAAAAACAACATACCTGAATTTAGAGCAAATACTGGTTTCAAAAGGCTCACAGGTTAGCCAGGGAGATAGGATTGCCACAATAGGAGCTGAAGACGACCCTTCAAGTGAGACAACACACCTTCATTTCGGTGTAATTTATGATGATAAGTACCTCGATCCTGAAGATCTATTGAAAATAGACTATAAAAGCATATCTAAATTTTTATATCTTAAATATATTGAGCCTGATTTCAGTGTAAGTCTAAATCAAGGATAAGGGTGTAAGATTTAAGCAGCTAACTTTAGGTTACGTTGAAATATTTTTCCAAACTTTCAATTTCTTCGGTTATTTTTTGGTTAATATCTTCTTTTTTTATACCGAAAACTATAACGTTTAAAGTTAATTTGATCTTTTCAAATGTTTTTTTCAAAATTCCGTTAATTTTAGGTTTTTCCTCCATATCAAGAACACTTAGCTGAAGGTAATCTTCCCCATTGGTAGTTGAAATGAATTTTATATGGCCCACGTGGTCGCATCCATTATTTTTTAAATAAAGGATGACATTATTTGCAAATTCCCTAATCTTATTGACAAAATCCTCATTGGATACTGGCTTTTGAAAGGTCAGTACCAGATTTTTTGTTAAAATTATTGAGTTGTTTTCAGACATAAATAATTAAAATTTTTACAAAATGTTAATCAAATATAATAATTCTATTATATAAGAAACCCATTTTTACTCTTATTTTGCTATTATTATGCTGTTATATTATTCCAGGTGTTAGATTTTAACACACTTTGTGTTGAAGTCAAGTTTTTATTAATTTTTGAAATTTTGGCATACCCCGGTAGAAATGTCCTCTTTCTTATTTAAATTTGCTGGCTTTCTAATCCGGCGGCTGCGGCTCCCAGAAGAATGGCATTATCAACCTTGTTTATCTCGTAATAATAACTACCTCTTTGAGTTAAAATATTTCTCATATAGTATTCAACCCTTGCCTGGAAGTTTTTCATCATGTAATAACTACTGCCTTCAGCAGTTATACAGATAGGATCGCAGGGATTATTCCCTTTATCTGATTTTATAATTGCTGAAGCTAAAATTATTGAGGTAAAAATCGCCGCTCTTTCAACAAGATTGTCGAACATGTGGTAGAGGCTGACCAAATCCCTGTTTTCGATACCTTTTATCAAATCAATAAGTCTTGGGTTCTGGGGTGGATAAAACAAAAAATCATCAATATCTCTGGATTCCAGCACTACGGAATCATTAAAATTTCTTGAAAAAACATCTGAAAATAACCCATCCTTTAAAGCAAATCGCACCACTTCTGCTGCAAGTCCTCCCAGATAAGCGCCTGAAAACATTTTTTCATAACAACCCATCCCGGAATTTAATGTCTTGCTGTCAAACTTTAAATCAATTTCCCCCATGGGTCCTTTTGAGAAGTTCCCTGATTCGATATTTATAATCTGGTAATCATCCCCGTCCAGGTTTGCAATACGTTTTTTCTTTATATTTGAATTTTTTTCAATATAGCTGACATTTGAACCCGTACCAAGTATAAAGCCTACGTAGCTTTCGAAGTTTCTGTTTTGAAATGCTGATATTCCTGAAAGTAGGGATGCAACAGTATCATTTAGCATTACAATTTTTTTACTCCCTTTAAACCCTTGCTTCTTTATGGCAGCCATCAGATTTTCTCCAATAAACTCGCCCTCAACTTCCATTGCCTTGATTTCCTTGGTAAAATAAGCCAGCTTACCGTCTCTTGTGGGGTAAATTTCAATAGGGTAAGAAAATACAAAACCAATATTATCACTTTCATCAATGATATCTTTTATATTTTCAACTATTATCCTGAAAAATTCATCTTTTGAAACTTCACTTTTTGAACCTGGCATATAAGATTGCTTTAAATTCTGGATCACTGGTTCGTTTTTGTCATTAAACATTATAACTGCAGACCTGAAATTCGTTCCACCCGCATCAAGAACTATAACAGGTTTATTAACTAAAATTTTATTGCGGAATTGTATGAATGTAGGAAACATTTTTAGAGAACTTTCCTCTCCCGCCAGTCCTCTTTGCATTTCGTCTAAAAACAGGTCAACATATTTATGGATGTCAATATCCTCAAAATACATTTTGTATTTTCTTAAGAAATTGTTAACAGCATCTTTTGCATTTTTTAATTCATTAATATTTAGAGCATCCATTATTTATATTGTTAATAAGTTAAGTTAACACTTAAATTTTAAATTACTGCCAAAATCTATTACGGGTAAAACAAAATG